>DAGM01000026.1:25531-42429 GCA_002495735.1 Euryarchaeota archaeon UBA54 | reverse complement strand
GGGCTTGCCGCTGCAGTGGAGGAGATTAACGAGATAGGGATTGAAGAGGTTTGGAAACACGACCTAACACTTGCCGACTCGGTCGTCGATGGTGCACTGCTCCTCGGTATCGAGGTGGCCTCGCCGCTCTCGGATTCAGAGCGCAGCGCCATTGTCAGTCTGAGGCTCCCGGAAGGGGTCAGCAGCGAGGTGATATCTCGCAGGCTTCAGGACGAATACTCCATCTTGGTAACTAGTCGAGCCGGACTGCTCAGAGTATCTCCTCACATTGATAACTCACAGGCAGATGTGCAGTCTCTGCTCGATGCGCTCAAGCATCTACTCTCATAGGTGCGGCAATAGAATCGCTCCTGCAATCACGAACATTATACAGGCAATTCCGAAATCTATGGTTCTCCAAGACTCTGGCTTGTTCAGAACTCCGGAGAGACTCTTGGCGCCGTAACCGAGAGAGAAGAAGAATACGAACGAAGCAGTAGCAGCACCTATTCCGAACGCCAAACGATCATCGCCGAAGTACCTGCTTGATGCGCCTCCAATTAGAAGCAGCGTGTCGATGTAGACGTGCGGGTTGAGGAAGGTAAATGCAAGAGCTGCTCCTATAGTCGGCCCGAGTTCGCTTTCTCCCTCGCCCTCTACAGACATTCCAACCGGGCTCATCGCAGACCTGATACGCAGCAGACCATATCCAGTTAGGAACACTGCCGCAGCAACGGCAATCCAGATTTCTGCTCCCTCGATGTCAGATAGCACTGAGCCCATTCCGAGCACTCCCGCTGCTATCAGACTGGCATCGGCAAGAGAGCAGACCAAGCATACGGCGAAGACATGCGAGCGGAGTAGGCCCTGCCGGAGGACGAACACATTTTGTGGGCCGAGAGCGAGTATGAGTCCTATGCTCAGAGCGAAGCCTTCGAGTCCTGCAGACCCGACACTCATGCTCATGTCTTCCTGCGCTCGGAAGCCTTCATTCTCAGACCCGTGTATTTGCACTTACGGCATGCTCTCGGCTTTCTCCCCCTGTGGGTCGCAGAGCAACGCATACATACCCACTTCTTGAGTAGACGAGCCTCTGCCTCGGGGTGCCTCTGAGCCATGCAGTCCGGTCGACCTGACAACCCTTCATAATCGCTTCCCACCGTAAAATCTCTGAGATATGTGGATTGATTCCCGCCAAAGCATTCATCGGCAGTTCATACTGCCCGAGGCTACGGTGCCTGCTAGCGTCGTACTTGGAGCCCAGTGGGGTGATGAGGGAAAGGGCAAGGCCATAGATCAACTAGCCAACCATTCGACGTGGACCGTCCGCTTCCAAGGAGGCAACAATGCTGGCCACACAATCGTACATGGCGACACCACTCTCAAACTCCATCAGATACCTTCGGGAATTTCTTACGAGCACTGCAATCTCGTCCTTGGTGACGGCATGGTCATCGACCCCTGGGTCCTTGAGGAAGAACTCGACAAGTGGCATGACCTAACCGGCGAGAGGCCCGAGGGCAAGCGGTTGTTCATCAGTGAGAGAGCCTCAATCATCCTCCCCTTCCACAGGCTGTACGACAGTGCGGATCGCGTCGTTGGCACGACCGGTCGTGGCATCGGCCCGACCTATCGAGACCGCATAGAGAGAGTAGGCATCAGATTCGCTGACCTCGCTAATCTGGTAGCCAACGAAGAAGCAATTCAAACTCAGGCAGAACGGATGAGTAAGCAACTCGAGACCGTAGGGGTGAGCGATGACATTGAGGTTGATGCCCTACAGTCAGACCTCAAGTGGATACTCGAGCGCTATTCGGATGCAATTAGGCCAACTGGACTGATGATTGACATGGCCCTGAGGAACGAGGAGAGGGTACTGCTAGAGGGAGCGCAGGGAGCTATGCTTGACATAGATCAGGGCACTTACCCCTTCGTTACCTCGTCTGTGACCAGCAGAGCTAACGCCACTCACGGTGCTGGAATCCACCCCGGGCATGTAGACCAGTGCTTCGGAATCACCAAGGCCTATACGACGAGGGTTGGCAACGGGCCGTTCCCTTCTGAACTCTCTCTTGAAGAGGGTCCCGGAATGCACATGGCGCAGGTGGGCAACGAGTACGGAACCACCACAGGCCGACCGAGGCGTACCGGGTGGCTGGACATGGTGGCACTGCGTGAGAGCAATCGTATCAATGGCTACACCGGCTTGGTGGTCACTAAGTTGGACGTACTCGGGGGTCTTGACGAACTGAGGATATGCATTGGCTACGAGATGGACGACAGGACGCTCCATGTTATGCCGACCACCAGTGAAGACCTTGCGAGATGCACTCCGATATACGAGACTCATCCAGGATTCCCAGCGATTTCTATGGATGAGTGGATCGCTATGGCCGACGCTTCTAGGTCAGAGGACACTGGGTTCGACACCTTCCCAGAAGTCATCAGGAAGTACATCGCGCGGATTGAGTATCTAGCAGGAGTCCCCATCGTCAGTGTCGGAGTCGGCCCCGATCGTCACGCATCGATCGCTAGCAAAGGAGGCCCGTTCGACTTCCCTGCGGATGAGGCAACCTTCTAATCAGTCCACTTTGGCGTGCGCCGTATGGGATTCAAGGCCAACGCACGTAAGAAGCGTAATACAGCGTCAGCCACCGCTGGCCCCGGGAAGAAGGAAGACGAGGAATACGTAGGCGAAATCAAGTGCGATGTTGCAGGATGCGAAAACTGGTCAGACAAGAAGGTCGGCGGTCGAAAATTAGCCTTCGACAGAGCAGTTGACGTCTGGGGTGAGTCAGGACTCACCAAGGACTCGAAGCGAGTCACAATATGCAAGTCGTGCTACAGGTCATGGAAGAAGGCAAAGAAGGACGAGCCTACCGAGTGGACATAGTGAACTGAGGGGAAAAAGAATTGGTGGGAGAAAAAATCCTAGGATTCTTCTGAATTCTTAATCGTAATAATGTTAGATGGAATCTTAGAGTGGGATTCGCAATCATCAAAGCCAACTTGATTGACCCGCAGCCATGGCGGGACATCCCGATAACGAACCGATTCTCGGATACGCTCCCGGCTCCGAGGAGAGGGCGCTGCTACATGCAGAGATGGACCGGCAGATGAGCGAGGTTATTGAGATACCATGCATCATCAATGGCGAGGAGGTCTATACCGAGGTCACCGCCACTCAGGTCATCCCTCATGATCACGGGCACATCATCGCAAATGTGCATCTGGCAGGAAGGGCCGAGATGGAAGCTGCCTGCGACGCGGCAGTACAGGCCCAACAGGACTGGATTGAACTCGGACTTGAGGGCCGTTGTGCCGTGTTCGAGCGCTGTGCAGAATTACTGGCAGGCGACTGGCGCATGAGAGTCAACGCAGCGACGATGCTGAACCAGTCCAAGACAGCCTTCCAAGCGGAGGTAGACGCGGTTTGCGAACTCATCGACTTCTGGCGCTTCAACTGCCACTACGCGCGCAGCTTCCACGATGACTTCCAGCCACTCATCTCTCCTGAGGGCGTCCAGAACTCGACTGAGATTAGACCTCTCGAAGGCTTTGTTCTTGCAATCACACCCTTCAATTTCACCAGCATCGCTGGAAATCTACCCAGTGCGCCAGCGATAGTTGGCTGCACCGCAGTATGGAAACCAAGCCGGAATTCATACCACTCAAACTACGTCCTGATGCAGCTGATGATGGAGGCAGGCCTGCCGGCCGGAGTCATCAACTTCCTGCCCGGATCGGGCGCCGAAATCACCGAAATCGCTCTGGCAAATCCTGATTTCGCCGGACTTCATTTCACCGGATCGACTGCCACCTTCCAGGGACTGTGGCAAGAAATTGGTCTAGCCCTTCCCAATCTTCGGTCATACCCTCGGATAGTCGGCGAGACTGGAGGCAAGGACTTCGTTGTCGCTCACCCCGACTGTGACCGCCAGGGTCTACTTGTCGCGCTTCTACGTGGGGCTTTCGAGTTCCAGGGACAGAAGTGCAGCGCAGCCAGTCGCGCCTACATCCCACAATCCGTCTGGAACGCCATCTCGGATGACCTGTGTGCAGAGATTGGCAAGATTAAGATAGGCGATGCGAGAGATTTCACGAACTTCATGACCGCTGTGATAGACCAGCGCGCCTTTGACAAGATTACAGGCTACATCGAGCGCTCCCGGGGTCGCGACTGCTGCCAGATTATCGTCGGAGGTGGCTCGGATGACAGCACGGGATGGTTCATTGAGCCGACAATCATCGTCACCACCAACTCGACCTCGGAGACCATGGTCGAGGAGATATTCGGACCGGTACTCACCGTGTTCGTGTACGACGACGATGACTTCGATAACGTCCTGAAGATGTGCGACGAGGCATCCCCGTACGCCCTCACTGGCTCGATTTTCTCCAGTGACGAGTCCAATATACAGAAGGCGTTCAACGCTCTTCGCTTCACAGCCGGGAACTTCTACATCAACGACAAGCCGACCGGGGCAGTCGTCGGCCAGCAGCCGTTCGGCGGGGCACGGGCCAGCGGCACCAATGACAAGGCAGGCGGCCCTCTGAACCTGCTCCGCTGGATTAGCCCACGCTCAGTAAAGCGTGCAATCGATATCCCACAGGACTGGAGTTACCCGTTCATGGGTGAGGATTGATGGACACACTATTCTCCTACGCACTGCTGCTAGGAACTCTTGGCATTTTCGCCTATGTCGCCTACAAGGCTGCAACGGATTATGAGATCGACGATGATACCTATCTTTCAGCCCGAGGCACTCAGGGCTGGCAGAGGATCGGCCTGAGCCTCTTCGCTTCTGGAATGGGAGTCTGGGTGTTACTAGGGCCTTCAGAGGTCGCATACTACGGCGGCTTCTGGGACGTGATGGGGTACGCAGTCTCCTCCTCGACACCGTTCCTACTTCTTGCTTATGTGGGGCCTAAGATCAGAGACAGCCTGCCAGACGGGGTCACCTTGGCAGACTATGTCAGATTACGTTTGGGAAGAAGAATGCAGATCTATGTGGGTCTGATTTCTATTCTCTACATGTTCACCTTCCTATTCGCAGAATTCACCGCCATCGGCAAGGTAATGGATGAATTGGTAGGCATCAAGCCGCTAATCCCAATGATTCTGGTCGGGGTCGTCACTGCAGCCTACACCGCGTACGGTGGTCTACCAGCCTCTTTGGCCACTGACAGGGTTCAGGCCTTGGCTATCGCCCTGCTCGTCACAACTCTACTACTCTTCTTGTTCGGAGCCGACATGGGGCAGCTGATCGATGACGCCAAGGCATACAATCCCGATGGGTTCGACGCGACTTGGTCTCACGGTAGCATGAGCTACATGGGCTCGTTAAAGTCGGGACTGGCCTTGGTAGTCGCCATTACCGCCGCAGAGATGTTCTCTCAGGGTAATTGGCAGCGAGCCTACGCCTCAGAGGATGACGAAGCCCTACAGAGAGGGGCTCTCCTAGCTGCAGTCATGGTCTTCCCCCTAGTTTTCGTGATGGGCATCTTAGGTACTGTGGCTGCTGGCCAGGGGGGTGTGTCCGACCCATCCATTGCTTTCTTCTACCTAGTTGATGGCACTAGCAGCTTGATTGTAGCCGCCTTCATTGTTCTGGTAGTCTCACTGGTATGCTCGAGTACCGACACACTGCAGAACGCCATAGTAGCGTCTGTGTCCAGGGATATTACGGACGGGAGGATGAGTATCGTATATTCGCGGATTGTTACAGTGGCTATGATTCCGCTGGCAATATATCTTGCAACAGGGCCTACAATACTCGGATTCCAGTTCAACGCCTGGAGCGTATTCGGAATCTTCCTGTTCGCAGACATGTTAGCCGCAGCAACGGTTGCCCCGATCCTATTGACCCTCTGGGGAGGGGTGTCATCGAGAGGTGCCTTACTCGGATGCTTGGCGGGTCTGGCATCGGTAGCAGTGTACGGGATGATTGAACCTCCTGCGGACTCCCAGTTCTACATGTACCTGATTCATCCAACAGGGGGCGCAATTCCTGCATCCGATGGTGGTCTGACGAACTTGTGGCCATTCGTCTCAGCCATCATCGGCTCGGCCACAGTAACGGTGGCAGGCTCATATGCTCTGCCTGACGAAGTCGAGTGATTCATTTGCCCTACTCACATCGGGGCCTCATGGATGAGTCGCCCCCCACTCGCATTCACTCTCTTGTGATGCCTTGGAGGGGGTTCTGGCGTTCGACGTGGTCACGCCGTGAGATGATGGGCGGATACTGGTTCCCAATCGAGATGTTCCTCTTCGGCATGCTGTGCGTCGCTGTCCCCTACTTCGGCTCAAACAACATCGCAGAACATTACCTCAGTACGGTTTGGGACCCGGAGATTTGGCTGGACCGCGAGATTCCCGTAGTCAACTGGATGATTGTCCCATATGCTGCTCTATACCTGTTCTATCCTGCCACGCTCATAATCAGTCCTAGGGACGATAGGGGAAGGGCTGAACTGATTCTGGCAATGCAAGGACTAATCCTCGTTACTCTTTTCTGCACCTTCTTCTTCCTTTTCTTCCCGGCTGAGATTGACCTAAGAGATCAACTTGATTTGGATTCTCTAAGTGGAATTGAAACCTCTTTGTTCAGTTTTATTCACTTCTCTGATAATCCTTGGAACGCATGGCCGAGCCTGCACATAGTCCACTCTTACCTGCTTGCTAGACTGATGACTTTCTGGGTCAATCGAGAACATGGGGAAAAGCCTCTCGCAAAGGTCTTCCTGGTCTTGCTGTGGGTTGAGTATGTGCTGTTGTGCGTAAGTATCCTGACGACCAAGCAGCACTATCTGTTCGATCTGGCAACCGGGCTTGCCACGGCCATGCTGGTGTGGAAACTGTTCGAGTATGCGCTGGGGCTCGCAGAGCGCCAGTCACCTGGGCAGATTGCAGAGGACGCCGGATGGGCCTGATCAGTTGTACACCATCGGCAGGAAGGCGTTTGCCGCGGTCTCGCATGCATTGGATACATCGTCGAGACGTTGTAGGACTCGGTACATGTGTACAGCAGCCAGTGGATCGTCCCCGCCGATGCTGAACACGAACCCAGCGGCCCGACTCTCGACCAAGTCAGACTCGTGCTCAGCCAGATTGACATCGTCAATCAGTCCTCCAAGCTTCTCTCGGCCGGCCCTAGTGTATCCGGAAAGCGTCAAGTCACGCAGCGCTTCGACAGTGTCCTCGTAGGTAGCCGCGGTCTTGGCGACTGCTTGTGCCATTTCCTTGAGCAGGGTTTTGGCCTCCGCATTGTCGTAGAGAGGTCTGAAGGAGAGTTGTTCGGCGACGTTTTGGGCATAGTCGGCAATGCGATCTTGACGAGCTAACATGTGGTAGAAATCATCAGACCTCATCAGCAGATTCCACTTGCCTGAACCGACCCTCCTTCTCAAATCATTCTTCACATTGTCAGCGTTCAATTCAGCCGATATTGTCGCCTCGATGGCTTCACTCGGATCCTTTCCGTCCGCTGCGTTGTTCACTGCTTCCAGCATATGGTTGACCGTGTCCTCGACAGCCACGGCGTGTGTATGGAACAACTCGAAGTAGGTTGAAGCCCCCTTCTCTATATCGCCTCCTGCATCGGCCAAGGCGTCATCGACAAACACCTCTCCATCGCGAGTGGACCAAATCACATAGAGCACCATAGCGAGTGTGATGGGTATTACAATGAGCATCTTGATGGGATCCGAGCTGATGGCTACGTAGATCACTATTGAACCAAATCCTGCAGCCGGAAGACTCGCCAGCCAGGAGGCGATAATCTTGCCGAAGACCCTGAAGTCGACGGCCTTTGCACCCCCTGCTAGCCCTACCCCCACTACTGCGCCTACGAGAGTGTGGGTGGTGGAGACGGGGACAGCGAGGAAGGGCATGGAGAAGATCAAGACAGTCGTTGCAGCACCAAATGTCGCTGCGAAGCCACGAGTAGGTGTGATGTCAGTGATCTTTCTTCCTATCGTTTCCATCACTCTCCATCCCCAGGTGACCACACCGACGGCTATCCCGACGCTTCCCAGAAGAACGAGCCAAGTCGGTACATCAGCCACTGCTTCAATTTGCCCACCGGTCGAAAGAACTTGGTAAACAGCGGCCATAGGGCCTATGGCATTGGATCGGTCATTTGCTCCGTGAGCGAAGGCGACGTAGGCAGCGGCGATGACTTGCAACCAGACAAATATCCTCTCGACACCATGAAAACCCTCCTTCTCTCCCTTGAAGTCGTAGTTTCTCAGGATGTAGGCCAGAGCCACTGCAGCGATGATAGAAACTATTCCTGCTAGGATGAGGCTGTTGATTGGGAACCATGCATTATCCATCATCGGGTTCCAAGAACCATTCTCCTTGACTGGCAACCAGTCGTACTTGTTCTCAATCCAGTCATTATCCTGGGCCTTTGCGAAGAAACCCTTCAGAGCTTTGAACTGCAGTGCGAGGCCAAGCACGAAGAACGTAGGGATAGAAAGTATCGGGGCCATCCAGCGCGCGCGCGCTTCAGGATCAGATGTATCGAGAATAGTCTCTCTGATGACCCAGAAGGTGAAGAATGCGAATAGGCCCCCCATCACTGGGCTAGCAACCCATGACATAGCGACCTTCTCGACCACCGCCCAGTCGATGAGGGAGGTTTCATGCTGAACCTCCATGACTAACCCGACACCGACGATTCCACCGATGATACTGTGAGTAGTCGAAACCGGTAGTCCGTATCTCGTGGCAATAGTTAGCCAGGCCGCCGCTGCCATCATGGCAGCGATGAAGCCATACATTAGGTCATTCGAAATCGCGTCAACTAGGGCCTGATTGTCGAAATCAACAACTAAGATTCCCTTGCGAACTGTGTCTGTAACTGCATCTCCAGCAAAAAAAGCACCTATGAACTCAAAGATGGCAGCGATGATTACTGCTTGCTTAAGCGTCAGCGCGCGAGAGCCGACAGATGTTCCCATCGCATTCGCGACATCGTTGGCACCGATATTCCACGCAAGATATGCGCAAACCAAAATCGTGACGAACAGAACGAGCCCCATCAGAGGTTCCATTGATTCGCGCGCATCGCTGATGGTACTTGACTTCTGCTCATAGCAAACCTACTACGATTTCGGGTTGTGTCAGATAGACTAGCAGACCAATTCCAGCGAACATCATCATCCACGCACCAGTGGCCTTGACTATCCCTGTAGAGCGTCGCAGGAAGTCGAGCATCGACTGCCGACCGAGGCTGACTAGAACTGTCACGGTTATCATCAGCATAGTGACGGAAAGAATGAGTCCCGCCATCCCGAACGCGAAGGCACCGTTGCCGACTACAGCGAGCCAAGCGACGAACGGGAAGACCGCCGCAGCGGTGCAATCTACCGAGGCCGCACTGTAGCCTATGCCCCACAGGTACATGTTGCGTCTAGGTGTGAATTGCTCATCCATCTCCGTGGTCTGATAGCGGTCGAGCACACCTTGGACCCAGTTCAGCAAGTGCGAGGTCCAGCCGAGCAACATGAGTACTCCGAGGATTACCAACAGCAATGCGATACCAATCGCGATGTCATGTAGCACTCCCGAGAGATCAATGATCCCGTCAAGTCCGAAGATGACAGCTCCGACCGCACCAAAGAAGGTCAATTGACCCAGAGCAGCATAGCCACCGACCTCGAAGGGCTTGGGCATGCTGCCAGAGAGTTTGCCAGCTTCTTGCAGTTCGTCCTCTCTCATCCCGAGGTTGAGGTAGTAAGCGATGAAAGAGGGGAGCACTGGGAAGGCACAAGGAGAGAAGTAGACCAGTACGCCCAAGAACAGGCCAATCACGAAGACTCCGGAGAGTGATCGATCTGCCTTCTCAATGCCGAATCGGAGACTATCAGCTTCGCCAGCATTTGCGTTTGCAACAGCCGAATCGAAGGACGACCATCCATCGAGAGGTGTCCCGGTATTCTCTTTGGCGACGACGTACCCTTCATGGTCGACCACAATCACCAGCGGGATGGCTTGGGCAGAGTAGTACTCGACTAGATCGCCTGTGGCGCCATCTTCGAGAATCACGACATCAGTACCACCGTTGGCGACCGGCCACGGCATGTGCTTGTCGGAGCCCGACTCCCCAAAGGTCGCATTGATGTCTTCGAAAGTCTCGTAGCCATACCAGGATCCAATTGACAGGACCAATACCTCGTATGGCCCTTCGAGTGTCTGCCAATTCTCGAGATTATGGTCTATATGTGTCTGGACGTAGTGGCAATTCGAGCAGTCCACTGCCATGAAGTCCAGAATGACCACACTTCCGCGTAGGTCGGACAGACGAATCATCCCCGAATCGTCGGCGATGACGTCATCGATTCCAGTCCTGTTCATCGTAGCGACTTCGAAGTCAGGCACCAGTTCGATGTCGTCGGATACCCCATACGCAGATGCTGAGAGACCGAATAGTGCCAAGGACGAATATCCTATGATGCAAAACAAGACTGCGCCAACACCGAATGCTCGCCAAGTCTCTTTCTGGCGCAGAACATCGAAGTCTAAGCCTGCTACCATGGAATGCCGAATTAGGGTCGACTTTTGATTCCGGCGGGAGTTGTGCTCTCGAGACGAGTCATCACGCTTATTGCCAACTCATGGTCGGATGTGGAGCGCGGGCTCGTGGTCTAGGGGTTATGACGTCGCCTTCACATGGCGAAGATCGCAGGTTCAATTCCTGCCGAGCCCACCATCATCCTATGAGCTCATCGAGCAACGACGATGCGCCAATTCTCAGTCTCTCAGGTCCCTCGATGCTCGGGTCCTCAGAGTTGACCAGTCCGAGCAGGCGATCTACGTCTCCAAGGGTGCTTATCCCTCCAGACAGCTTGACTCCCGGATGGCTACCCATGGTGATGCCATGCCTCATGACCTCGAATGCCAGAATCTCTGCCGCCTCGTCGCTACACCCTCCTCGCTTACCTGTACAGCTCTTGACGAAATCAGCTCCTGCTGCCAGCGTCATCCTCGCAGAGGCGCGCATACTGCGCTCATTGAGCAAAGGAGTCTCGATGATGACCTTTAGAACACAGCCGGCTGAAGCCTCGCGCATAGCAATCAACATTGCCAGTTCAGACTCTCCAGGAAAGTCCTCACCCTCACGCGGCTCTAGGACGCAATCAATCTCGTCCGCCCCGGCCTGTACTGCTGCACGGATGGCCTCAGACACAGCAGAGGGATTACTTTCTCCGACAGGGAAACCAGCGGCTACAGCAGCCACAGATATTCCTCTGTCCAACCGACTCTTGACATAAGCGACGTGCTCAGCGAAGACGCAAATTGCCGCAGGGCGGTACTCATTTGCCTTTTGACATAGCATATCGAGGTCAGCTTCGCTGGCATCATGGTCGAGCAGTGTGAGGTCAAGTAGATCGAGCACGCCTCTCGCGTTCATCATATCACTCAGCCATGCTGCGACTCGAAGTCACGCATGAAACCAACTAGTGCCACGACGCTCTCAATCGGGCATCCATTGTACATGCTGGCACGTATGCCACCGATGCTTTGATGCCCCTTTAGTCCGCCAAATCCTGCTGCCGTGGCCGCCGCTAGGAAGACTCCCTCGAGATCCTCATCGGCCAGACGCCATGTGACATTCATCACCGAGCGCGAACCGCCATGCGCATGCGGGCGCCAGAAATCACTCCGGTCAAGCTCTCCGTAGAGGAGAGCAGCCTTGGCGCGGTTTCGCTCGATGGCGCCATCGAGTCCACCGTTGCGCTCAATCCAGGCGAAAACCCGGCCGAGTACGTAGATGCCGAAGGTGTTGGGAGTGTTGAACATCGAACCCTTGGAGACGTGAGTATGGTAGTCGAGCATCGTAGGGATGCCCTGCTTGGCCTGGGTCAATGCCCACGGCGAGAGGATTACCAGAGTCACGCCGCTTGGACCGAGGTTTTTCTGCGCGCCTGCGTAGATGATATCGTGAGCGGAGATATCAATTGGAACACCGCAAATGTCCGAGCTGGCATCGACCACCCTTGGTTTTCCTCCACTGTCGGGAAGATGGTGGAACTGGGTGCCGTACAGGGTGTTGTTAGAGGTATAGTGGATGTAGGACGCATCCTCGCGAATCGTGTAGTCTCCATCCTGCGGAACTGATTTGAAACCGTTCTCAGAGTCGTCCCAAACTGCAAATGCATCGCCTACTCCGCTGGCCTCCTTGAGGGCCTTCTGCGACCAGCCACCAGTGACTAGGAAATCCGCCTTACCCCCCTTTCCGAGTAGATTCAGGGCAGTCATGTAGAATTGAGTTGAGGCACCTCCCTGCAGGAACAGCACCTCGTAGTCATCTGGAACAGATAGGACTCTCCTGATTCGTTCCACAACCGAGTTGATTATGCCCTGGAAAGTCGGACTGCGATGAGACGTCTCAAGTAGCCCGAAACCACTCTCGTCGAGGTTGGGCAGCGCCGCCGCGACCTCCTCAACTACTTCCAGCGGCAGTACAGCCGGTCCGGCGCCGAAGTTGTGGATGCGACCGGCAGGTTGCACGCTCCGATGCGCCCGCTTCCGGCCTTTCAGCCCATCGGAGCCTACGATAGGGTTCATTTTCGGATGGCCGGACGGACAGCCGTGCTTCGCATAGGCCTCGTCATGCTGCAAGGCGCCCGCCACGTCCACATTGCAGCGCTCCAGCGGGCCGCCGAAGAGTGCAATATTGAGATTGAAGTCCACGAGCTACGCAAGGCCTCCGATTTGGCCGCAGCAGATCCTCACGCCATCGTGCTGCCAGGGGGGGAGTCGACGACCATGCGACTGACTGGGAACCACGAGGCATCAGGACTCCTGCCCGCTCTATTCGAATGGATTCGTTCCGACTCATCGCTCCCTGTGCTTGGCACCTGCGCGGGTGCGATTCTACTGGCCGATCCGCAGGATGGTGGCAATCCACTAATCGGCGCAAACATCGATCGTAACGCGTACGGCCGACAGTCTGACTCATTCCAGAGTCCATTAAAGGCCACTATCCTAGGGCGCGATTTCCCCGGTGTGTTCATCCGGGCACCTCGGTTCGCATCGCACAGTGAGTCCTCATCTGTGGCTGCACTGCACGGAGAGGAGGTGGTTGGAGTGAGGACCGGTAACAGACTCGCCCTGACCTTCCACCCTGAACTCTCATCTGACACAGGCTTCCACCGCTGGTTGCTTGAGACCGCGACAGGTGCTGCGACATGAGCATCATAGTTGGCTTGCCACAGGTGCCCGAGTTGCATGAACCTCCCGAGGAGGCTGACACAGAGGGGTGCATACAGTGCCAGATGGGCAGCAAACTGGTGTTGTTCATCACAGGTAACTGTCACTGGCGCTGTGATTACTGCCCGCTCTCCGAGACCCGACGCGACATCGATCACATGTTCGCTAACGAGCGGCGATGCGAGAGTTTCGATGAGGTAATCGAGGAGGCGAGGGCTATGCGTGCCACAGGCGCAGGAATTACCGGTGGTGACCCACTGATGGCACGCGAGAGGACACTTGAGGGAATTAGGCGTCTGAAGGCCGAGTTCGGCACGGATTTCCACCTACACATGTACACCAGCATCCCATTCCGTCCGGAGTGGGCGTCTGAGTTCGCCGAGGCGGGCCTCGATGAGATACGCTTCCACTTCCTCGACCTTGAAGCCGAGCAGTACCGTGAAACCATAGCAGCCTGCTCTTCTGCCAGTATCCTCACCGGCGTCGAACTGCCATGCGAGCCTGACAAGGAATCCGAACTGCTAGAACTGTTGGAGGCCCTACGGGACTTCGATGTAGACTTCATCAATCTCAACGAACTTGAAATCACCGTCGGTAACATCGACAACATGGAGTTGCGCGGATTTAACCTGTCAACTGAGATAACCGCTGGCGCTGCTGGTTCAGCCGAACTGGCGCATATACTGCGTAATCGCGTAAATGCCGCTGCGAGTGGCCTCCCTGACCCAATCGATGGAGAGACGCGAGACCCGTATGGCTACCACCTGAAGTTCTGCACCGCCGTTTACAAGGACGCCGGGCAGTTGAGAAGGAGGTTCCAGCGTCGTGGCGAAGCGACCATAGCACCTCACGAGACGCTGACTGAGGACTCAACACTGATGTTCGGTGCCATATACGCTACCGAGGGAGATCAGGAATCGTGGACAGAGGAGATAGCCGAGCAGACCGACCTACCGCACAGGTTCATGCTGTGGGACCCCGATAACCAGCGCATTGAAATCCCACTCGTCGTGGCTGAGTTGATAGCCGAGCACGTCGACACTCCAGTCGCCATGGTGGAAGTCACACCGACCTTCGAGAGAATGGAGGTTACGGTGGTTTGGCTCAATGACAATAGATAGAGCAAGCCCTTCTCGTTGGGTTCATAGAGCCTCGACTTTCGTTACCAGTCATGCCGGTTAGAATCGGAGACCCTCAGGCCGTTGGAGTCAATCCGTACCGCAGGCTCTCAGCCTCTCAGGTCATCACTTGGAAGTCCTGCAACAGGCTCTGGTACTACACCTACATAGAGCGGTTGAAGAGCCCCCTGCCTCCTCAGATTATCCGCGGTAACGCTGCAGAGGAATGCGTCTGTCGCGTTCTCAGGGACTCCCCAGTTCTAGTTTCAGCCGACTCAGCCGACGAAATGACATCCCCTTTGCTCGATGACGGCTCACTTGACTATGACAATCAGAATGCATGGCCCTGCCCTGCCATGTTCGAGTTGCCCGGAGAGCAGTGGCCCACCGATAGACAGTCCCTCGAGGCTTGGGCACTGGCCCGGGTCGAGGTTCACTTCGATGTCTGCTGGGAGGCGGCCGTCGCAGATTGGAAATCATCTCCCAACCACTCCGGCTCGGTTACTGATGCCGATCCCGAAGAAGCTCTTGAGATGACACGGGCTGGCATCAGGATGCACCTCGACCAGGTCGAAGCCTGCTTAGAGGTCGGAGGTGGTCCAAGGTTCACGCAGTGGCGCGCAGGTGGAATCAGGGGTCATTGGCCTGCCCCAGATGGCTTCCCACGGGCTTGGATTGAGAGGCACCCTGCCGCAATCGACTCGGGAGACATCACTTGGTGTGAGGCGTGGGAGGTAGCCCGGCCGTGGTTTGTTGATCCTGATGCTGGGCAATGGAAGCAGACCACTTCACATCCTGAAGAGTGGTTCCAGGGGGAGTACGACATGGTGTACGATTGGACAGGAGCCATCCGGATTATTGACCTCAAGGCTTCGATAGGAAGGGGCGACCGCTCAGGTGGCTATATCGATCAACTGCGCCTGTACTGCTGGCTGTGGTGGGAGACTCATGGAAGGGCTGATGAGGTCGAGGCGCTGGAGATCTGGTATCTCGGAACCGGTTCAATCAAGGATGTCCCTAGGCCGAATCCGGAGGAAATGCAGACTCTCAGCGAGGAGCTCGAGGAATTGTATCAGACTATCCACGCTCGTAATCCCTCGATTGATGAGTGCCAGCCCGACCCGGCACCACTGCGATACTTCGATGAGGGAGGTGTGCCTTCCAAGACGCCAGTCGACCCTGACCCGAGAGCCCGTTGCAAACGCTGTCAGTTGCGAGGTGTATGTGAGGGCAGCAATCACGAACTTGAACTCCCCCTTGAGCGCAGCATAGAGCGCTTCGGCCACCGCTGGCCCGTCACCCCACTCGGAGAGATAGTGACCCGTGTAAAAGTCGTCGGAGAAGTCTCAGGTTTGCGCGGACCTAACCTAGCAGCCGACGGCTCAGTAGAACTCTCTTTCATGTTACAGGAGGGCTACGATCGCGCCAAGGTCCAAACCTCTCGCTACGGCACCCCGCGGGAGGTGACCCGCTCAATTACCAACGGCAGCAGGGTACGCATCGAGAACGCTATAGCATCAGTGTGGAAGGGCGAAGTCGTTCTTGACCTCGACGATAAGACCTCAGTCGCAATCACAGACGAGTCCGACTCCGCTCCCATCGTGGACATAGAGATCAAAATCAATGCTATTGGCAGGGTTTGGTCGATAAACGCATTCCCGGATGGAGCAGGGGTGACTAGGTGGTCGGTAACGATGATGGATCAGACAGGCTCTGTCGGGGTGGTGGCGTTCAGGCAGTTCATCCCCCTAGCTGCAGCAGGGGTGGCGAGGGGTGATGAGATAGCGGTGTTGAATGGAGAGATTGGTGAATTCAATGGGCAGCCGCAGGTCAGGATTGGCCCCGGTGGACGGCTCGTCATACTCCGAAAAGCCTCCGAAGTTCCAGATTTCTAGTGGCGCCGAGAGAGGGATTTGAACCCCCGCGTCCAATGGACAGTGGATTTCGAATCCACCGCAATACCGGGCTATGCGATCTCGGCAGCGGTCCGGCCACCTACGGATTAGAGATAAGCATGACCCGACACGCAAGGGTTGTGCGAATCGAGGTCAGCCACGACGGAGAAGTACTCCCGATCGAATCCGAGGGACCTATCACAATATCGGAGTTACTTGAGAAACTAGGCATACCATCGTCTACCGTTCTCGCGGTTCACGGTGATACAATAGTACCTCACACATCTCGAATAGAGTCCGATGTCAGTCTGGAGTTGATTGTGGTCTCATCCGGCGGTTGAAATAATCCAGTCGCTTATTGCATAATAGAAAATCACCCTATCCAATGAATCGTATTTTACGTTCGTCGCCTAACGACTGGATATGCGCCGCCTGACCTATCTCGCCGTGCTCCTCCTACTCTCAGGCCCTCTGGCCGGTTGCACCTCGCCCCCGGATGACGCCGAAACTGCGTCCGGATGCACCTATCCGGATGCGCTCAATTTCAACGAGTCGGCCGTAACAGACGACGGCTCCTGCGAGTACCCCGAACCGCTCGAGGAGACCTCCGGGTGCATGTACGAGCGGGCCACCAACTTTGAGGAGGGTGCCACGGTTGACGACGGCTCTTGCGAGTTCCTG
>DAGM01000026.1:0-25103 GCA_002495735.1 Euryarchaeota archaeon UBA54 | reverse complement strand
AGAGAAACCTGGATGTACCTACTCTAACGCTTTGAATTTCGATGAGAACGCCAGTGTAGACAATGGTTCGTGCGAATTCAGACCCTACCTGGTCTTCGGATGTAATGACACGACTGCACTGAACTTCGATGCCAACGCCACGTATAATGACGGATCTTGTGAATATATCACCCAACACGTTTTGATGGTGCTCATCGATGGATGGCGTCCTGATTCGATAGCTGCTGGACAAACTCCTACAATCGACATGATGATGCCAGATAGTGCCTATTCTATGGCAGCCAGAGTTGAGGACACAACGATTAGTGGTTCGGGACATTCCAGTTACCTAACAGGGGTTCACCGTGACAAGCACAATGTCCATAGCAATAATTTCGAAGACCACAACTACAATCAGTACCCCTACTGGTTCCGCCTTCTCCGAGATTCTGCACCCGACACCCATCGTTCAGCATATCACAACTGGCCGACTATGTCGGATGCAGCACTCGACGAATCCGTCTGTTCCGGCTGTGGAGATTACTTCCAGGATTACGACCAGAATATCGTCAATCGGCTAGTTGCTGATTTAGCGACTAAGGAGATGAATGCAGCAACCCTCGTCCTAGATCTTATGGACGCGCGCGGACATGGCAGTGGATTCAACAGTGCGAATCCGCAGTATATCGCTGGAATGAATCAGACTGACATTTGGCTGGGTGAAGTCATGGATGCAATCTTCGCACGACCGAATTACGTCAATGAGGAATGGATGGTCATCCTCTCCTCTGACCATGCAGGAACCGGATACGGCCACGGCTACAACATCCCCGAGCATAGAAATGTCCCACTAATTATCTGGGGGGCGGAATCTCCAGGGGAGATATGGCCACCACCTGACGCGGTGGATGCGGTGCCTACCGCCTTGCACCACCTCGGAGTCGATATCGATCCCGCGTGGAGCCTCGATGGACGCGTTATCGGCATCGATCCGACCGCATCTCCGATCGCTGCGCTAGGCGTTAATCTAATCTTCAACGGTGACGGAGAACTTGAGCGTGGAATGACTCCCGGAATCGACGCATCGGTGCCGGGTTGGGTCGACAATGGAACGATGACGACCTGGATCTACAACGTCCCGACATATCTGCAAACTACCGATCCCGGGCCCGCGAACAGAGGATCGAACTACTTCGGAGGTGGATCTGGTGATACAACGATGTATCAGGAGATAGATCTCACTGGTATTGAAGCAGATATTGACTGGGGTAATCTGACCTACTCACTAACAGCATATCTGGGCGGGTATTCATCTCAGAATGATCGCATGGAAGTACTCGTCGAATTCTTCGATTCGTCAGGTAATCTCCTACTTTCGGGAGGAATTGGGCCCGTCAATGCCGCTGATCGCAACGACACGACTGGAATCTATCTTCATAGTGAAATAGGCCAAGTACCAGTGAATTCATCTTGGGTTCGAGTCACATTGAACTCATATCTAGAAACCGGCTACAATGATGCATACGCGGATAACGTTTCACTGATTCTCTCAACTCAATGATTGGCTAGAATGTAATTCATTCCAAATTCAGACGTAAAAGTCGCTAGAACCTTCAGACTCCGATGCACCGAGTGTCTCCTCTATCGTGCTGCCGACCTCCATAGTTTCCACCAGTTTCCTAGCCGTCTCTTCGGTTGAATCGAGATCCAGGTCCAGAGGTAGGTCCAACCCCGCCTCTATCCACGAAGCCAGACGGTCGGCTGCCAACACATCGGTGCTGGCTCCAATGGTCTCTGCTACAAGGCCGACTGTGGGAACGCCATATAGGGGTGAGAGGGAAATCAGCAGCCCTGCTATCCCTATCATCCCGGCCTTAGGGTGCTCCCTGCTGACTGGGATGTCATTGGCCTCGAGATTCTTCCTGACTTCGGCATCGGCGCAGATTACGTGAATCTCCCTGTCGTCGGTACCTGCTGCGAGACCGGCCAGCACCAGCAGCTGAGGGGTGTCCGATTCCGAGGCCATCTCGAGGATTGCCTCGGAGACCTCGTGCTGGCCGGCAGCTGTCATCGGCTGCAACGGCCCACCGATCGTGATTACCGTCCTGCCATCGGGGAGTAAGATCGAATTGATGTTGATGCGAGGAGGTGAGACGAGCCCATTGCCGTCTAGTGTTGAATGAGGAGGGAAGTCAGGATGTAGAATCCATCCTATGGTTCGTGAGGGGTGTTTATCCGCTAGAGAGTCGACCACTATCTTACCGACGTTGCCCACACCAGGCACCGCCTCCAGTATTGCTGCGTGCTCAGGCATCCCTTCGCCTACGAGCCAGTGAATCCTCGTACGGTTCATTCCTCTTCACTTCCATCAGCCCTAGGTGTTGGGAGGGATGCGAGCCACTCCTTGCTGCCGACATCGAGCCTCTTCCTGCGCCTTGCCCCCTGCGGGTCCTCCGGCGAGTACTTCATCGGTGAAACGGCCACCATAGCAGCCCCGCACTTCTTGCACCTCGTAGCCAAGCCGTACTCGCTACAGGAACTGCAGCGCTGTAATCTGGTGCGAACCATCCTATCCTCAATCAGCGTCCGCTAGGAAGAGTCAATGAAGTCTGTGCCTCGTTCGTACTTCTCAGAGGCGTTCGAGGGAGATTGAGCCCTCGACCGAGGACATGCGCTCCGAGGCTGCCTTCTGTGCAGCTTCCCACACAGACTCCGCTGCCCGATAGTCCGGGGCCCGTATGTCCACTCTGTAGTGAGGGGCTCCATCGTAGTGACAGGTCAGCGTGACCTCCTCGAGGCCTACGGCACAGGATTCCGCGGCCTGCAACGCCTCGCGAATCGCACTGACGCCTTCGGGCCCCCAGACCTGTAGGTCGAACTCGCCACGAATCTCGACGAATGGAGGCACGATGTTCTCTACTGCGAGTTCGGTAACCACGGTTATCCAATCTCCGGTGAAACCTGATTCACTCAGAACATTCTCGCTCATGGCGCACTCCTCGAGAGCCCCATACAGAGTCCCGAAGACCTCACGCATCTCATCGCAGACTTCGATCTTCTTCTGTTCGTCCCAGCCGACTCTCTCGGCTGCGACTCGCATGATCTGGCTGGCCCGCTTACGGTTCTTCCACGCCTGCAGAGTGTCTCTCCTACGCTCGTCGGAAACGGATTTTATCGAGAGCTCGATACGCTCCTTGGCACGCTTCACCTGAATCGCCTTGGCGACCACGCGCTGACCTTCTCTGAGGTGGCTGCCGATGTTCTTGACCCAGCCAGAGGCGACCTCTCCAATGAAGACGAAACCGGTTCTGCCCTCGTAACCCTCAAGATTGAGGTAGGCACCGTTTTCCTTGACGCTCCTGACCGTACAAATCAGCAGTTCTCCCTCTTCGGGCCAAGCAGCAGAACTCACCTAAACGCCCCCTTTACTCAAGGACATCTACAATCGTGCTGCCTGACAAGTCCGCCCTGCCTCCCGCGGGGCGAGCTAGTGTCGCACCGCAGATGGTGCAGGCAATCGAGGTTGACGCCCTTTCAAAGATGATGGCCTCGTGACCGCAGTCACGGCAATTCACACGAAGGAACCTTCCACTCATCATCTCACCTCAATCACTTGTCGACTAGTTCGAACTTCTTAGCACGCTTCCCAGCAGGGGAGTGCGCTTTACCGGTCTCTTGGCATCGGAAGATTAGATTCACGCGCTTGGTAGGCTTCTCTCCGGATGGCTTCGGTCGAGGGAAACCGCGGTATCCTGCGGTAACACGGCGGAAGCGGCGCTGACCCCACTTCAGTTCGCTAGCACGGCGCTTCTTGACACGCTCGACGGTGTGTATGGTGTGCTTACCAGCTGTAGGGCTGTAGCGCTTCACCGTCCGCGGCATCTTCACCATGTCTCCACCTCAGCGTCTTGCGACGTCGCGGCCACCGATGACCCGTTTATGAACTCTATCGAGACTCCTGCATAGCAGGAATCTTCAGGATAGGTCGATTACACAAATACGATGTAATGAGTCAATGCTCAGTGGACCATGTCGCTATGGGCCGCTCAGGTGTGGCTCGGCATGGCTATTGCTGTCATTGGTTTCGGCATGCACAGGACGGGGCCCGCATTCAGGCGGCACCCCTTCGGGGCACCTGTGGCTCTGCTTGGATTGGCGGTGATGCTATTTCGAGTCGAGGAGCCCCCGCAGCCCGAGTCAGAAGTGGTGGCAGCTGCTATAGACGCCGCCATGTGGCTTCTGCCGGCTCTGATCGGTTCGGCACTCGTACTCATGGGAGCGCCGCTGTACTGGAGGACGCGATTGTTACCGTTGCTGGCCGGCTGGGCTCTGATCGTGGTGGCATGGTGTCAGTACTATTCGACCATGAGTGTGGTCCTATCGGACACCCTTAGGTGGGTAACCGCTCTGCTTGGAGTGGTTCTGGCTTTCACAGTGTTTGCGCTATGCGTCCGCACGGCTGAGAGGATGACCCCGCAGGAGCCCGAGACAGAGGGCCTGTCTGAGAAGGAGAGGAAGTACGTTGAGAGCGTCTTGAGGAGGCATCTGGAGGTGGCGGATGAACCCTAATCTCGAATCGGTAATCTCAGCGTTTGCGGGCTCGGCCGCACTAACCTCGCTGTTCATAATACTCGCCTTGATAGGCACACTGAACCCCTATCACCGCCCTGCTATCCCGATGCTGGGCGCCTCAACCATCATCCTTGCTTCCACCTACTTGTTCGCCAAAACCGTCGGCATACCTGCTGACAGCGTCGCCCTCAGAATGACGATGTCCGAGGGTGTGTTGGCCTTGCTCGATATATTGCCGATTGTCTTCCTAATGTCCACCTTCATGTTTCTCAAGGCCTCATTGCGCAAACGCCCCGAAGACCCTCTACTGGCCCTGCTGGAGTCTGAGCCCGGTCCCAAGTGATTCGTTTCGCTTGGGCAACTCTCATAACACTCCCTTCGGTGGCCGCGCTGTCCTAGGTGGTACGATGTCAAAGGGAACTCCAAGCATGGGCAAGCGGCAGAAGTCGACACACATCCGTTGCCGACGCTGCGGCAGGCACTCATATCACAAGACCAAGAGCGTCTGCGCTCACTGCGGCTACGGCGCCACCGCTAGGATACGCAAGTACCGGTGGAACAAACGCACCCGATTAATGGGAGCACGCAAGTAAGCCGGAAAGGGCTAAGTCCCGAACCACTAGGGTCCAATGGTATCCGATGTGCGGCATCATCGGGATTTTGGGGAACCCGGGCTCTCAGGTCGCAGGCGGCATCTACGACGGCATGATTGTGCTGCAGCACCGTGGGCAGGACGCCGCCGGAATAGTGACCAGTGATTCCGACAACATCTCGCACCGCCGGGCCAATGGACTAGTCAGAGACGTCTTCAGGTCGAAGCACATGTCCAAACTCATAGGGTCGATGGGAATCGGGCACGTTCGCTACCCCACAGCAGGCTCAGGCTCAGCGAGCGAGGCTCAGCCCTTCTACACCAACACTCCGTTCGGAGTGAGCCTCGCCCACAATGGCAATCTGAATAATACCACGGACATCATCAACAGCCTGCTTGAGTATGATCACAGGAGAATCAACACCAGTTCTGATTCCGAGGCCCTACTAAATCTCTTCTCCGCTGAGATTCAGCGCTCTGTTAACGGCCGACCGGGAGGCATGGAGGCACTCACCGAAGACGATATCTTCCGCGCCGTAGAGCGCACACACCTCCGGGCCGAGGGCAGTTACAGCGTAGTCACCATGATTACGGGATGGGGGCTAGTAGCCTTCCGCGACCCCAACGGGATAAGGCCTCTATTCATGGGCAAGAACGAGGTCGACGGTTTCACTGAGCGACTATTCGCCTCGGAGAGCGTGACCTGTTCTGCTTTAGGATTCGAAGCAGATCGAGACATCGCCCCCGGCGAGGCGGTGATAGCCAAGATGGATGGCTCGTTCTCATCCAAGGTCTGCCACGCTGAGCCGGTCCACACTCCCTGTATTTTCGAGCACGTCTACTTCGCTCGCCCGGACTCTACCATTGACGGTATATCGGTACACGGGGCGAGGTTAAGGATGGGGGCGGCTTTGGCTAGGAGGGCCCTCAAAGAGCGCCCCGAACATGGTATCGATGCGGTGATCCCAGTGCCGGATAGCGGCAGGATAGCCGCTATGGAGATGGCCTCTGAGATGGGTGTGCCGTTTCGAGAGGGCTTCGTCAAGAACCGCTACATAGGCAGGACGTTCATCATGCCAGGTCAGGCTATCCGTAAGGATTCGGTTAAGAAAAAGCTCAACACGATAGAGGAGGAGTTCTCAGGCAAGACGGTGATGATTGTTGACGACAGCATAGTCAGAGGTAACACGTCACAAAGGATTGTCGAAATGGCCAAGGAGGCCGGTGCCAAACAAGTATACTTTGCATCCTCGGCACCTCCTATTGTACATCCGAACGTGTACGGCATCGACATGCCGGCCCGCGATGAGTACGTCGCCCATGACAGGACTATAGATGAGATTAGGAAAGCCATCGGCGCTGATTGGCTAATCTATCAGGAGTTACCAGACCTCGTTGAGGCCTGCCTAAGGACGGGAGACCATAATCTAGTAAACTTCGACTGCTCCTGCTTCAACGGAGTGTACGTCACCGGGGGAATTACCGAGGAGTACCTAGCGAGAATAGAGGGCGCACGCAGCGATACTGCCAAGAGAGAATCTTCGGCTGAGCACGCCGACGCGGCAGAATGAAGTCGCAGCGTTTTCTCAGGAATCCATGAGAGGGGTCATTGACGTACTGGCGACCATCGAGATGGATGAGGTGGCTCGCTGCGTCTGCATGCTCCTTGACGGCAACTTTGCAGTGGGCTTCGACTCAGGAACTCTCCACATTTACGGCTCTGACGGAGTAGTCATCGACTCCGCTATGCTTGACAGCCGAGTAGTGGGTATCGCGAGCTTACGCGGCGTTTTGGTCGCCGGTACCAGCACTGGTGGTGTTCAAGCATTCCACGACGAGCTTCTCTGGGACCATCCCCTGGACTCCGGATGCGAGGCGGTGACAGCGTCATCGTTCCGCGCGGTGGTGGCCGATGGTACTGGACGAATCATCTCTCTAGCAGATGACGGAAGCGAAGTCGCCCAAGCAGAGTTTGGACACGTCACATCTCTCACATGTTCGGCTGAGGGAGTATGCGCTGCTGCCCTTGAGGACGGCAGGTTGCTTCTCCTCGGGCCAGCACTCGAGGTGTTGTACGATTCGCCCGCCGCCGAGGACGACGTCGAGACCATATCGTGCATGGCATTCCGTCATGATGGTGTCCTTATGGTCGCACGAAACTCTCTCGGGATGACCGTCGACGACAGGCCTGAGAACAGACTCGAGTGCTGGCATCCGGAGGAGGGGATGCTGAACACCTCGGAACTCCCTTCTAGGGCCACGGCGTTGCTGCCTACAGGGTCCGGAACAATAGTGGGCTGCTTCGATGGCAGTATTCTTTCTCTCGACATAGGCGATTCGAACCCTAGGCTAATCACCAGATTGGACTATCAGGTCTCTCAAATCATCCAGTGGGGTGATGACATCTTGGTCGCCTCGTGGTTCGATGTATTTCGAATCACCACTAGTGGCGAGGTGGTTTGGCATTTCGAGCACATCGGGGTGGTCGAGCATATCCTTCCTCTCACAGAGAGAATCGCTCTTATGGGCGACGACAGGAAGGGCAGGACACCAGCGCCTCTCGTCATAATCGACCCCGACTCGCCACCTAGGTACGACGATATACCTGCGGAGAGAGAAAATCTCTCGGTCTCTGAGAAGCACTCGGGAGCACTATCCGATGAGGAGGAGAGGCAGGTTGACATGAGGCCCAAGATGCTTGAGGAGGCTGAAGGTATTCTGGACACGCTGCACGAGGAGACAGAGCTTGAGGTTGGCCCACCAATCATAGAGAGCGACCTGCTCGAAGATCTTTCGGCGGAGGCGCGAGCGATTAACCTGCCACCGGTTGCAGATGCTGGAGAAGACAAGACAGTTGACGTCGACGAGGAGGGCAAGGCAACAGTGCTGCTGGACGGAGGACGATCTTACGACCCAGACGGCAGTATCGAGAGATGGGCTTGGGAGGATGGTAGAGGGAATGTCATAGGAGACACTTCGCAGATCCGTGTCAGGTTGTCCGGCGGAGTCCACGTTTTCCATCTGACTGTAACCGACGACAGAGGTGCCTCTAGCAAGTCCACGATAACCGTCCACGCTCGATGATTAGAGTTTGCCCAATTCTTCCTTGAGGGCGGGAAGCGCAGCTTCCCAAGTAGCCACTATCCCATAGTCAGCCACACCGAATATGGGAGCATCAGGGTCTTTGTTGATGGCGACGATGTACTTGCTCGTCCTCATCCCGGCGAGATGCTGTATTGCCCCGCTGATTCCGACCGCGATGTACAGGCTCGGTGTTACCGTCTTCCCGGTCTGCCCCACCTGCATTCCGTGAGGTATCTCATCCCAAGTGTCTACTGCTGCCCTGCTGGCGCCGACGGCGGCCCCTATCATGTCCGCAATCTCGTTTAGATGAGAGAAGTTGGCGGGATCCCCCATCCCTCTGCCGCCTGAAATGATGATGTTAGCTTCTGCGACATCCAGTCTCTCACTGGCTTTGGCAATGGCTTCTCTCACAGCCACGGCCACGTCAGCGCTCTGATTCACCGTACTGACCTCTGCCGAACCACCTTCTCCGGCGGCATCGAAGGCATTGGCTCGCAGGGTGATGGCGCATGGTGCAGTTACCGTTGAGGTCTCGATTGCCTTGCCGGAGTAGATGCCCCTAGTGACGGTGATGCCAGCTTCTAGTCCGGTTGCATCCTGTATGATTGGGATTCCGCGCATAGCTGCGATCTGTGCTGCGACTTCTCTTCCGGAGGGTGCTGAAGCAGCTATGATGACTCCGTCGGAGACGAGTGGGTTGAGAGCGGCCGCCCAAGCACCGCTGTCGAAGGTGTTGAAGCAGTCTCCTTTGACGCCTATTACTTTGGAAACACCGCTGATGGAAGCAGCGGCGGTCGTACCTATTCCTCCCGGGCACAGCACGGTCGGAGTTCCTCCAATGGCAATCGCGGCGCCGACGAGTTGCGATGTCACCGGGTGAAGGCCATCCACTGTGGTTTCTGCGATGATTGTCACGTCCATTATTGCACCTCAAATGACATTGGCCTCATCACGAAGCTTTGCTACTACTGCAGGTACAGAATCGGCACCTTCAAACTTCTGTCCAGGTGGCTTCACTGGAGGAGGGGAGTGGGATTGCAGTGAGACGGAAGAAGTTCCAATTGTCACTCCTAGGTCATCTGGTGTCACAGTTTCAATCTGCTTCTTCTTGGCCATCATAATCCCTCGCACATTTGGCCTGCGCAGTTCCGTGGCCCCCTTGTCGAATGTGAAGAGGCAAGGTCGAGAGACCTCGACTCGTTCGTTACCGGTTGGGCTGGCTCGCAGGGCGATGAATCCATCTCCCTCTGCAGAGACCTCCGAAATCATTCCCACACAGGCAGCTCCAATCAGATGCGAAACTCCGGGGCCTGTCGACCCTCCATTGGTGTCGGCGGCCTGCTTGCCACAGAGCACCACATCCGCCCCAGACCTTTTGACCGCGGCTGCGAGTAGCGACTGAATGTGCGTGCTATCGGTAACTCCATCATCTTGGATTAGAATCAGGTTGTCAGCACCTACGGCCGCAGCATCCGTCAGCATCTTCATGGCCCGAGCTGGACCGCATGTAATCGCGATGATATCCTCTCCGCCGGCCTCCTTCAACTGGAGTGCGGCTTCGAGTGCGTACTCGTCGTAAGGACTCATGGACCACTTGCTGACAGCGGTTTCGTCCACCCTGTCACCCGAGATAGAAATCTTGGCTGTGGTGTCGGGAACCTGCTTGAGTAGTACGGCTATTCCCATATCATCACCCGCGCTCTGGCGACTAAAGCCCCCTCTATGAATTTTCGGCAGTCCCACCGAAGGTGGGAAACACCAATCCAAACTTCAAGGCTCTCTTGTGAATGCCTGTATCCCGGTAATGTAGCGACCGAGAATCAGGTTGTGGATGTCGTGAGTGCCCTCGTAGGTCTTGACCGACTCTAGGTTGGCCATGTGCCGCATCACCGGATACTCATCTAGGATTCCGTTGGCTCCGTGGATGTCACGAGCCATACGTGCAATGTCGAGTGCGATGTCGACGTTATTCATCTTGGCCAACGAAATATGCTCAGGTATCCAAGTCCCCTCATCCTTCTTCTTGCCTAGGTGGTACGCCAGCAACTGGGCCTTGGTGATCTCCCTCAGCATCCACGCCAACTTGTTCTGCACCAGTTGGAAAGAGGCTATCGGGTGGTCGAACTGTATTCTGCTCAGAGCGTACTCTTTAGCCGAACTGAAGCATGATTGAGCAGCCCCCACGGCCCCCCAGGATATTCCGTAACGGGCGTTGTTGAGGCAGCTGAAAGGCCCCTCAAGTCCCTTAGCATCCGGCAGCATCCTGTCTTTGGGGATTTTGCAGTCTTGGAACACCAACTCACTGGTGACACTGGCCTTCAGTGAGTGCTTCCCTGTCATCTCGGGGGCTGTAAATCCAGGATCGTCTTTTTCGACTATGAAGCCTCGGATTACGCCGTCGAGTTTGGCCCACACCACGGCTAGGTCCGCGATGGTGCCGTTAGTTATCCACATCTTCGCACCGTTGAGCAGGTAGTGATCTCCCTTGTCTTCGGCCCGAGTAATCATGTCACCAGGATTTGAGCCATAGTCGGGCTCAGTCAGGCCAAAGCATCCAATCCATTCACCAGTCGTCATCTTGGGGAGGTAGTGGTTCTTCTGCTCCTCGCTTCCGAAGTTCCAGATTGGATACATGGCTAACGAGCCCTGAACACTGGCAAAAGAGCGCACGCCACTGTCGCCACGTTCCAACTCCTGACAGATTAGGCCGTAAGCGATGTATGAGAGTCCAGGGCAGCCATAGCCCTCTAGGGGGGCTCCGAGAATGCCCATTTCACCGAGGTCGACCCGCCATTCATCGGGAAACACGCCATCATGGCAAGCCTTCTCGATGTTTGGGAGAATTTTCTCATCTACCCAGTCGCGCACCATGTCGCGCACCATGCGTTCCTCATCGGTTAGCAATGAATCGATATCGTAGAAGTCCAAAGCCTCGTATGCCATCTTTCTCAACACTCTGCGACAGTGTGCCGCAAATGAACGTTGCTCGGCTATCTGCCCTTCTTCCTACGTGCTTCTCGGCGTGCCGCCCGTTTCTCTTCGACAGTGCCAAATCGCAGGGTGAAACGCTGCTGAAGCCCCGGAGAGAGGCTGAGTGCGAAACTGAGTAACACCAGTAGTGTAACAGCAGGGATGGCAATGAGGATCCAAACCTCTAGCACGCCTCCGATGGCGTTCGAGTATGGCGGGTGGTATTGCACCAGCTCACCTCGGTCCGTAAGTATCCACCCACTGTCTCTGTCAGTACTCCATGTCGCTACTATCCGACTACCTGAGACTCCCGTGTCGTATTCCGCCACATCTGAGTTCTCCAGCCAGGGGAAGGAGGAATTCAAGCTCAGGTCGTGCTCAATCAGGCCGAAGGGAGCTACGTAGATTAGAGACCTGTCATCGCTCTGACGCGATATCCCGGTGAAGTAACCCTCGGCACCGGTAACTTGCACCAACCTCACATCGGAGGTTGACGCGACGTCTGCGTTCAGAGTCACCCTCGCGATGTTCCTGTCGCTCGAGACAGCGACGCAGTCTGCTGTTTCAGTTGAGGGGCATACGACGTCGGACCATGGATATCCGGTACCACCTAGCCAGTACAGAGTATGGTCCCTATCAATCACTCCGATGCCATCAACTAGGCTGGTGACTACGCAGGCCATTACCGATGGATGACAGTCTATTCCTGTGATGTCGCTCTCTCCCCGGCCCTGAATTAGATGCACCTCAGCACCACCGTCAGCAGCGGCCCTCATCCTCCACAGCCAGCCGTCGGACCCTCCTACATAGGCCCAAGATCCTCCGGAGTTCCATGCCACTGCGGTCAACCTGATTTGATTGAACTCCAGATCCCCTCCTGCGTCGGTTACCGAGTGGTCCTCGCGTGCGTATCTGAGGACCTGCCCATCACTGCCTACGATGAGGGCTGTTTGCCCTCCGGGGTGGAAGTCGCCATACGTCAAATCCTCGCCGCCATTCCAAATTAGTTCCACTCTGTCATCTGGATTAGAGGTCTTCACTAACTCTAGGTATGAGTCGGCCCCGAACACTATCGCCCATTCTCCCAGGGGATCCACCGCAGCTCCGTTTAGCCCGAGATCCTGCTCAGACAGACTGATTTTCTCGTACAGTCCGACAGCGGAACCAGCGCTGACCACAGGAGTCAGCATCAGCATCGCGAAGATTACTGCTAGCGCGCTGCTGCTGCCTCGGTGCACGTCCCGCCGACAGGCGATGCCGGTTTAGCCCGTTCGACACAAGCATCGATTGGGCTTGCGTGGTAACAGCATTCAAGAAGGGTTCAGCCAGCGCTCGACCATGGAGAGATTTGATGTCAAGCGCGGACTGGTAAAGCAGGTAACTTCGAACGGCGGGCTGGCAGTGCTGGCGCGGGATTACTTCGATAATGTCGAGGCCGCCGGTGACAATTCATTCAACGGTTCGCACGACATAATGACCTCCATTGTAGCCAGTTACAACGAGCAGGGCGCATTGGTTGTGAACATAACCAATATCCCTCCTGACTTCGATGATGCGGAGGCCGTTAAATCAGCCATGGAGGCGCGCAAGAATTGGACTTTGTTCCTCGACGCTGCCACCGGATACAATTCCAAGCAGAGAGGAGATAAGGCCAAAGAATGGGCCAAGAAGGCCAGTAAGGCGAAGTCCGGCATTTCTGCAGCGCGACACTTCATATCAATGTCGCAAAACATCCCCGAAGAGATCTCTGAACAGGCAGAGTCTATGATTGAGGAAATCGAGGCCGCGTTGGAGCAGGGAGATAACACGAAGGCGGCAGGACGCGCGGGAAAACTGGCCAAACTGCTCGAATGAGGTGAACCATGAGCGACAATGACCCTCTCTTGTCGCTAGATGATGAGGGGCGCTCACGCGTCTCCCGTATGTTCGCCGGTTGCGCTGAAGTCGTCGGCGCAGAACACGTCGCCTCTGTTGTTTCAGGAGGACCGACGCACTCTGGAGACGATCAATTGGTTGCATATATCGGACTTGAGCCCAGTGGCAAGGCACACTTGGGCTGGATACTGCTTGCCGACACCATACGCAACATGCTCGACGAAGGCGTGAACGTAATCATCCTACTCGCCGACTGGCACGCTTGGGTGAATGACAAGTTCGATCGCGATATGGACAAGATTACACTCGCCGGCGAATACATGACCGAGGTCTTCAGGGCGCTATTGGGAAATCCTCCCGAGGGCGAGGGGGCAGGCCAGCTCAGATTCCTGAGCGCATCACAGCTGATGGACTCAGGCAGGTACTGGGAGAGAGTGCTCAGGTGTTCGAAGAACATGAGCCTCTCTAGGGTGCGCAGGACGTTCAGCATCATGGGTCGCGACGAGGACTCCTCGGATCACGACCTAGCCGCGTTCTACTACCCAGCCCTACAGGCAGCGGACATTTTCGAGTTGGAGATTGACATTGCTTTCGGAGGCATGGACCAGCGCAAGGCGCACATGTACATGCGAGAGGTTGCCGACAAGTACGATTGGACCAAGGCCACGTGCATCCACACTCCCATGATGTCGGGCCTGAAGGGGCCAGGGGGGAGGATGGATTCGTTTGATCACAAGATGTCCAAGTCTGACCCAGGCAACGCAATCCTGCTCGATGACGACCTCGATTCACTCAGAACCAAGATGAGGAAAGCATTCCTCGAGATCGGCAACCCCGCCTCTCCAGTATTCGAGATTGCCCAATACATCGTGCTACCAAAACTCGACTCCATCGCGGTGACTCCCGACCCCAAGTTTGGAGAGCCCTCAAATTGGGATAATCTGCAGAGTTTTGTCGAAGCCGTATCGGACGGATCTATACACCCGCTCGACGCCAAGATGGCCGTAGCAGACGGCCTGTCCGAAGTCCTAGCTCCGGTTTCGCAGCACTTCTCTCAAAAACCGGACCTCCTAGCAGCGATGAACCAACTAACCGGCTCGCAATAGTACGTTTATTACTGAAACTAATGGTTTTTGCGCAGAGCGAGGACTCATAACCCACTCTCGCCCGCGCGGGCTTGAGAGTGGACTAATGGCATCAGTAGGGATAGACGACATCGCAATTCACTTCCCTCGCCTCTACTTCGACATGGAGGACTTCGCCAAGCTCAGAGGGGCCGATTTCGGTAAGCTGAACCGTGGACTCGGACTTGCAGCGATGGCAATTCCCGACGTCCACGAGGATACAGCAACAATGGGTGCTAACGCGGTTCGCAGGCTGCTCGACCGTAATGAGCTCGACCCTACTTCCATCGGCAGGATATACCTCGGAACCGAGTCAGCCTTAGACGGCTCCAAGCCGACTGCCACTTACATCATGGACATGCTCGAGCAGCGTTACACTCCCACTCAGGGGAAGGACTGCTTCCGCAACTGCGACGTAGTCGACATGACCTTCGCTTGCATAGGTGCAGTGGATGCCATGCACAACACCCTCGACTGGGTTGCTCGCGGGGGTGAGGGGAAGAGTAGAATCGGCATCGTTGTGTTCGCTGACAACGCCAAGTACGACATCGGTTCGACAGGCGAGTATACTCAAGGCGCTGGTGGCGGTGCGATACTGATACGTCACAATCCTCGGCTGCTTGAGATCCCTGACATCTGGGGCGTCTCGACGATGCCCGTTCATGACTTCTTCAAGCCTCGCAGAGAAGTCAATACTAGGGCCATTGTAGAGAATGTTCTCGACCTCGCCCGTGAGAGCGGCGAGAAGATCAGGGAAGGACTCACTGAGCGTATACTCAAGCATCTTCCACGCTCTTCTAAGAAGGACGATGTCATGTTCGAGAGCCCGATGCTACAGATTCACAAGGACACTCCCATCTTTGACGGCCAGTTCTCCAACCGCTGCTATTCTGAGTCAGTCAAGCAGGCATTCATCAACTTCCGCGAAAAGGCGATTCGTGAAGGTCGCTATAGCCCCGAGAACGACGAGATTCTGACCAACCAATGGAGCCGCATCATCGTCCACTTGCCATATGCATTCCAAGGTAAGAGGATGTTCCCGGATGTCTTCCGTCACGACAGGAGACATCTGCCGATGTGGGCAGAGATTGTCGAGCAGATTGGCCCAGAGCCAATGCCTGAGGACTTCCCGGACACATCTGAGGGGATTGAGGAGTTCGAGCGAGCGAATGATTCGTACCGTAGACTAATCTCCAAGACAGATGCATTCCAGATCTTCGTGGATGAAAAAATCGAGAGAACCACCCGCGCATCAAGCCTGATTGGCAATCAGTATACTGGTTCTATCTTCCTCGCTCTGATGTCGACCATGGAATCCGACTATATTGAGAACATCGATATGTCAGGGGAGAAGCTTGGGCTGTGCGGCTACGGTTCGGGTGCTAAGGCCAAGGTCTTCGAAGGCATCGTCCAGCCCCAGTGGCGCGAGATCGCTTCAAGATTCCACCTCTTCGAACGCCTGTCTGAACGCCATCCAATCAACAAGACGGTCTACGAGGCCCTGCACAGGGGCTCCCGCAAGCGTTCAGTGGTCAAACCGAACGACGAGTTCGCACTAGTCAGCATTGGTGCCGAGGGAAATCTCGAGGGTCAGCGCGTGTATCGCTGGGCCGAGTAAGCGCTAACGATTCCTCACTCGGGTGCTATCGAACGGTTGATAACAATCCTCTGAACCTCTTGGGTACCTTCGTAAATCTGGGTAATCTTGGCATCGCGGAAGAATCGCTCGACGGGAAAGTCAGTTGTGTAGCCATACCCTCCGAGGACTTGGACCGCCCTCTCAGAAACCCACATTGCGGTATCGCCCGCGAAAAGCTTGGCCATGCTGGCCTCCTTGGTGTGCCTGGGGCCTGCATTCTCGTAGTGCATCTGCTTGGCCCAAGCCGCCTTGTAAACCATCATTCTGGCCGCTTCGGTTCGGGTAGCCATGTCTGCGAGGTAGTTGCCGATGCTCTGGTGGTGGGCAATCGGCTTGCCGAAGGCGACCCGCTCGTGAGCGTAGTTCAGTGCCGCCTCGTATGCCCCTTGCGCGATGCCTAGAGCCTGAGCAGCGATTCCTATCCTTGAGTTGTCGAGCGCATTCATGGCTATTGGAAATCCCTCTCCGGAGCTCTTTAGGACATTCTCCACCGGAACTTTACAGTCCTCAAGAAGCAGCGAACAGGTGTCGCTAGATCTAATTCCGAGCTTGTCCTCCTTCTTTCCAACGGAGAAACCATCGAAACCTCTCTCGACGATGAATGCCGTCGTTCCCCCGTGCTTCTTCTGACCGTATTCAGGATGGTCAACATCCTTGGCGAACAGCACGTAGATGCCGGCGCTCGCGCCGTTGGTTACCCACATTTTCTCGCCGTTCAGGACATAGTGGCTACCATCCTCGTTCAGTTTCGCCTTGCATCCGAGTGCAGCAGCGTCGGTACCTGCTCCGGCCTCGGATAGAGAATAGGCCCCAATCTCGCTTCCAACTAGTCTCGAGAGGTACTTCTGTTTCTGCTCGTGGTTGCCGTGCAGGGCTATGGTCTTCGAGCATAGTCCGACATGTACGCAAAACATCACGGAGAACGATGGATCGACACGGGCAAGCTCCTCGACAATTATCGCTTCCGAGATGTCGTCGACTGGGCTACCTCCATAATCCTCGGGTATCGTGATGCCCTGCAGCCCGGATTGCTCGCAGAATGCCGCCCATTCCTCAAGGGGGGCCCGCTGCGCTCTGTCACGCTCCAAGCAAGTCGGGGCGAGTACGCTCTCAGCGAAATCGCGTACCATCTCGCGAATCATGCATTGTTCCTCAGTCTCGCGGAAATCCATCTCTCTCCCCATGCAACCGAGGCGGGTTTCGTTGTTAATCCCTCGTGGTCTTCTGAGGGGCATCCCAATCGAATAGTTCAAATTGCTCATCTGAGCGGCCGAGTTCGGTATAACATGGCGAACGGCGACTATTCCGAGTTCAGCATCGCACACGACCGTAGGTACACGTTGGAACATCTTTGGCTCCAAGCGTTGGATGACAAAGCAAAATCGGTGAAGGTCGGAATCAGCGAATTCATCCGTGCTGAGTACGGCAACATCGTCAGAGTAGTACTCACTCGCCCTGAGGATGATAGCGAGTTCAAGGGTGACTCCGATGCCGAGGACAACGATGACGACTCTCCTCAAATCATGGGGAGCGGTGACGAGGTCGGGTCGGATGACCTGTTGATTACCATCACCACCAGCTACAATGGCGTGATTGAGACACTTCTGATAAATTCCCCTTTCTCTTGTAAGATTCTGGAACTGAATGGGGAGGTCGAAGACAATCCAGACCTACTCAACGACGAGGCCTATGGGGACGGTTGGTGCGTGATAGTGGAGCCACACGAATTCGACGAGGACCAATTCCTCAATCAGGAAGAGTACATTGAGATGCTGAACGAGTTGCCCTAGGGCCAACTGAGTGCTGTCCACTCTTCGTGATCTGAGTCTCTCCAGTTCAACTCATCCAGTAACGACAGAACTCTTTCTGCAGTAGGCAGGTCCCGTTCTACCTGGATTCTGTGCAACAGCCCCTTCAGACGCCCCATCCTCGGACCCGGATCCAGCCCGGTGGCAGCAACCAGAGTGTTTCCGTCTATCAGGGGGGCGTTACCTGCAATGAGGGGGCTTAGTGTGGCCAGAGCCTCGACGAACTCGGTGGTTTCTTTCCCCAATCCGTGCGAATAGGCAATGAAAGCATTCTGCCACTCTAGAGGGAGAGCAGCACGGAAGCGGCGAAGCCCACCAATTTCAGTTGTCACAGGGGTATTCTTCGCGTCGTGAAGGAACGCGACTTGACGTAACGGCCCCTTTGCCATCATGAGGGCATTGCGTAGATTGCCCGCGAGGGCATTGCCCTCGGACGGGTCATCGCTGCACAGCAGAGCGAGATTGACCAGAAAGTCGGTGCAGAATGATGGTGATACGGTACAGGCGATTCTAGGTAGGACATGTTCCAGAACACCGTCTTCATGCATTTGCAAGATTACCTCTCCAGCATTTCTACCTCCGAGAATCCTTTCCATCTCCATTCCAATCCGCTCTCTGGAAACCCCATCGAGCATACTGAGGTTCCCTCTCACAGCAGATCTCAACGAGGACTCCATGTCCCGCATGCCACCAGTGGAATCTAGGAATCGGTACGCCCTCATTATCCGTAGACCATCTTCACCAAGCCTCTCGCTTGCTTCACCTACTGCCCTCAGGACGCCCGCTCGTAGATCGGACATACCGTCATAGGGATCTATCACATCGCCATCCGAGTCGATGGCCATCGCATTTATCGTGAAATCTCGCCGGGCCAAATCATCCTCTATACTCTGGCCAAATTCTACCTGATCTGGCCTCCTGCCATCGCCGTAACTACCTTCGCTTCGCAACGTAGTCACCTCCCAAGTTCCATCAGAGATATTATCTTTCAATCGGACAATCACTGTACCATACTTCTCCCCTACCATGAGAGAGCGCGGAAACAGTCCCTTGACCTCAGCAGGCAGCAGTGTAGTGGCAATATCTAAGTCAGTTTCGTGACGGCCCGAAGCAGCCTCCCTGACCCATCCTCCGACTATCCACGCCTCGCCGGCCGAGCGCAGCCCTTCCAACACCAGCCTGTCGGCTTTGCTGAGGTGCTCATACGCGGATCCCATGTTGCGCCGACGGCCTTCTGGACATGATTGCTTCGGGCGTTAGGCATATTGGGAAACAGCCCCTCGGCTCTATGTGAAGGTCGAACTCGTACCCGTCGAAACTCTGCTTCCACACGAGCAGGTAGAGGAACATCGAGTCGACAATCTAGAGAAGATGACTCTACGCTGGAAGGCTTACACTAAGCCCTTGCTGGTCGATCGCAAGACAGGCACAATACTGGACGGCCATCACCGGACTAGCGTTGCGAATAGGCTGGAGCTTCTGTGCCTGCCGTGTGTACGGGTCGACTATCTCGAAGACGACCGGGTGACGCTGACTGTTTGGCCCCGCTGTGGACGCGACTCATTAGAGAAGGAAGAGGTCGTCGAAGCAGCGCTGTCTGGTGAACTGTTTCCCCCTAAGACATCCAGGCATCTTCTCTCGGATCATCTTCCACCGATTTCGATACCGCTGTCCAGACTCTTACAGCCAGCAATAGAAAATTAACCATCTAAGGTATGAGATCCTCGTGTCCGCCAAACATATCCTGATCATCATCTTCGGGCGAGCCGGGGTTGGCCATCTCAACTGACAGATAATCCCCGAACAGCGGCCACATGGGGCCAAGCCACTCCATCTCCATTAGCAGAAGTTCCATCACCGGGTGCTCTAGAATCTCGTCCTCAGTGGATTCCTCATCTAGGAGAGGCAGGTCGATAGGAAGGTCTCTGAGGGATATGATTAGTCCCTCCAACCTATCGATAGTTTCTTCTTCGATTTCTATTACTTCAGCCATCAGATCAAGTAAGTCTTCAAGGTGTTCAGCCAGAGAATGCGGATCTAGAGGAGATCTCTCCGACTCAGCGAGATCCATTGGTCCGAAAACCACCCCTCCAAGGTCGGTATCCATCCAATCATTACCCTGCCGCTCCCTCTTGAGCAGCCTTTGGTGGAGCGGACCTCCAAACGGACCTAGCACGAAGCCGCCTTCCTCGACCATCGACTCCACCTCGGGAGCTAGTCCCCTGACGGCTCCAGTGACAAGTACTCTGTCTACTCGTCTGCTGAAGTCCGCCCAACCCTCTATGGCATCAGGTGGCAACGCCCTCAGCAGGCCCATCGAGCGGTGTAGTTCCAATCTCTCGCTGGTATGCTGTAGGACCTCATGGTGAGGCTCGATGATAGTCACAGTGCCGTCTGGACCGAGCATGCAATCGAGGAGTGAAGCAAGATACCCTCCCTTGGAACCCATCAACAGCACGTGCTGCCCCTCTCTAATCTCAAGGTGGTGCAACAGGGTCGCTACCATGTGAGGGGCAGAAATGGTCTTGGCCGCACCGCTCTCAGTGACTAGGAATGGGACTGGTTTGTCCATCAGGAACGGCTCCGTGTCGTAGTCAGTAAAATTTCCAAGGTCAACGGAATTCATAGCTTCGGCGATTCTGTCATCGACTGGTACCCCTGCGGCCCTGAGCCGTTTGACCAAGTCGGAAATACCCTCCACACACACCCCTCTGTATTGTCATCCAGCCGCAGAGGATTTGAACACAACGCCCGTGCGCTCTCTTAGGGTCCGTGGTCTAGGGGTTATGACGTCGCTTTTACAAAGCGAAGATCGCAGGTTCAATTCCTGCCGGACCCACCAAGCGTAAAACGACGTCAGACTCCGTCAATCGCACTATTGAGTCCATATTTGACTCTGAGACGTGAGTGAAACTCTCAAGAGTGTCGGCCATGGCCGGTGAACGTGGTCGAAGAGACTGCGGGACTGGCTTCCCGAGTGACCCGCCGACTTCGCATGCGAGGTTGGACCGTATCGACTGCCGAGTCTTGCACTGGAGGGCTGCTGGCATCATTGATCACTGACATCTCCGGAGCGTCTGAATGGTTCAAGCAAGGATGGGTGGTCTACTCCAACGAGTCCAAGATGCGCGAGCTTGGTGTCGAGAAGACAGCATTTGACGAGGGCGAGGCCGGAGCTGTTTCGCACGAGGTCGCAGTGCAGATGGCTCAGGGAGCGCGCTACCAGTCGGACTCGGACGTGGCAATCTCCATCACTGGCATTGCTGGACCAGGAGGTGCGACCGCTGACAAGGAGGTCGGCAGGGTGCACGTGGCAGTAGTAACTGAGGATTATTTTCTAGTCAGGAGGATGGACTATGGCGATAATGACCGGCTGGACAACAAACGCTCTTTCGCCGCCTTCGCATTCAGACTGGCCCTTGAGACTCTAGATAGGGTGGAAGAGAACGAGGAGAGAGAGTCCAAAGCGTCCAACGGGCAGGTCGAGAGTGCTGAGATAGACACCTCCGGGCTCGATCCGTCTGACGAGGAGTGGGAAGGCAGCATGATCTGGCAGGGCACCAAGAAGACGGTGGCCAAGGAGATCTCCGAGGTCGATCTCGCTTCACTCACAGATTGGGATGACTGAATCGGTGCCTATGGCACCGGCACGGAATTCCTGCGATATTATCATGAGCGTTCCCGGCACACCCGCTGAGGATGGTCGATGAGGAATGGGCGAATCGGCAGCGTCAACTGACCGCTGCGGGGCTGCTCGTGCTCGGTAAGGCGGCCCAAGAGAGGATTCAACGCCTCTCCGACATCTCATCCTTAATCGAAGCCGCCCAGAGATCGAATGTGGTAATGCTCAGTGAGAGGGCCGTGGAAGAGATGCTGACATTGGTCCCGACTGAGGAGGCCATCGATGCGCCTCAGGACATTCCAAGGTCCAAACAGGCAACTCTGCCGGACCCGGAGAGCCAATCTGCTATCGGCAGGACACTGGCACCCGTAGGGCCCCAGGTGCTCGCCCCTCCTGTGCGTCGCCACGGCCTTGATCACTACAATCTCGACGACTTCCCAATGCAGGCCAAGGATGTCGACTCGGAGATTGAGATTCACTTCGATATCACAGGCAACTCGACTACGGAGGGTAAGATGAGCGACATAAGGTCGTGCTTCTCTGACAGGCTGCGCCAGATTCGCCAGATGATGATCTCGGGCCAAGCTCTGCCGCGCCGCCCAATCAGTGTCTCGGAGGCGTGGCGCAATAGGCAGCGTCACTCGAGTCGAGATTACGAAGTCACTTTGGTGGGTCTTGTCAGCGTGGATAAGTGGTCCAAAGGAGGCTACCTGTGGTTTGATGTCGAAGACGACTCGATGCAGATTAGGTGTATGCTGAAGGAACCCTCTGGAGCATCTAACTTCCACCCATCACTGGATGGTCTGATGAATGACGATGTAGTCGGAGTCAGCGGGCACTTCGTGATAGGGAACAGGGACCCATATTTCTCGGTGAGCGACATCCACATGCCTCCATTGGGAAGGCATTCCAAGTCCGCTGCCAGCGAGGCCGAGGCCGTCTCAGCCGCTTTCCTGTCCGATGTTCATGTCGGCAGTAAGACCTTTCTAGCACCCCAATGGGAGAAGATGATTGAATGGTTCAGAAAAGACCCTCTAGCCCGGACTGTGAAGTACTTCGTACTGAGCGGCGACGGTGTCGACGGTGTGGGCATCTATCCGGGCCAGGAGCGTCACCTCGCCATCAAGGACCTGTTCAACCAGTACGGCGAGCTGGCAAGGCTACTGGAGGATCTGCCTGACTGGGTCGATTTGATGATCTTGCCGGGTAACCACGACGCGGTTCGTCCGGCCGAGCCGCAACCTGCGTTGGACCCAGAGGTCCAACAGGACTACTCGGACGCAGTGTTCGTGGGCAATCCGTGCGACTTCAGTCTGCACGGCGTCCGTATACTGGCATACCACGGCAAGAGCATCGATGACTTCGTCGCAGGACTTCGCTCTGTAACTTACTCATCACCGGAATTAGCGATGAGGGCAATGATGGAACGCAGGCACCTAGCTCCGTCATGGGGCGGAAAGACCCCGCTTTCCCCCGAGCCGGAGGATAGAATGGTCATCTCGACTGTCCCCGACATCTTCGTGACCGGCCACGTGCATGGGCACTACGTCGGCAACCACAAAGGAACCACGATGGTACACAGTTCGACCTGGCAGGATCAGACCGACTACCAACGTATGCTGGGGTTCCAGCCCAAGCCCTGCATCCTGACAATCGTCAATCTGCATACGCACGCCACGGCCTCAATCCCCTTCGCCTGAATCGGGAAAGTTCTCACCGTCATACAAATGCTGCCAGAGATCACGCAGATCATCGCCTTCTACCACCGGCACCCCTGCTCCCTTGAAGGCATCCACAGCCCTCTGCCGGGCCGGGTTGAAACCGATGAACTGAGAGCCAGGGATCATCATTGACAAGTCTGTGCTGGAATCTCCCACTGAGACGATTCCCGACGGGTCAATTCCCTCGATTCTAGCCAGTTTCTCCACCAACAGCCCCTTCTCGTGCGAGTTAACGCGCGAGGGAGTGGGCCCGCGCAGCCAACCGTCGTCATCCCAGTCGAAACCATTGGCGACCCAGTCATCGACCTTGAGCATCGATGCTATACTCGCGACGAAGACATCTACGCCTGCGGAGACTATGGCCACGAAGACCCCCCTCTCCTGCAACTCGCGCACGACATCACGTGCCCCGGTCATCAGGGTGATGCCGGAATAGCATCGCGCGATGTCATCACGATGTATGCGAGGCTGCACTGCTGTCCATAGGCGTATGTCTTCTGCCATGAACTCGTCATCGCTGATTTCACGATTGAGGAAACGTTCCAAGGTCTCGAGGTTTTCAGTCCCGAAGTAATCGTGAATGTTCTGCCACGAGGAGCCGTTGTCTGTGAGCACACCATCGCAGTCAAAGACCACGGCACCAAGTTCACTCATCGCCCCTTCGCGGTGCGCGGGTGGTATAGTCCCTGCGAGGGAGATGGGTTGATGGGAGCCGCTGAGTTCGGCGGTGCGTGGCTGACACAGGGAAGGCTGTCAAGGTTAGAATGCTGTTCTTCGGGCCACTAGCCGAGAGGTTAGGTGAACGCGAGATTGAGGTCGCACTCAAGTTTGGAACCACCGCCGAGCAACTAATCGACAGGTTCGAGCTCTCAGAATACCTCGATTCGGGCCTCAGAGTGGCAATCGACGGCCAGATAGGAGCATCTCTTGATGTCCCATTGGCCGACTCTTCCGAGGTAGCCTTTCTCCCTCCTGTTTCTGGCGGTTGACGGGCCACCGAGCCGAAGCATTTGAACGAGAACACTCTCACCTAGGGATGATAGCATGGCAATAGGAACTACAGAGATGGCGATTCTGATTGGATTTGCAGTACTGTTCTTCGGCTCTAAGAAGATACCAGAGTTGGCCCGCAGTCTTGGATTGGCCAAGGGCGAGTATGAAATGGCAGTGAGTGAGGTCAGAAGTCCATCCGAAGCCGAGCATGATATGGACAGAGGCGGCATGACTGATGATGTCGCTGACGAGGCCGAATAATCAGTCCCTCTTACGACTCAGTTTGAGAGTGGAACCACAATCGGAACAGTTTCCCAGTTCTCGGCGGGAACTAGGTGTGTCGGGAGAGGGGAGTACCGCCCCGCACCCCGTGCAGCGCAACTCCCAGGACCAAAGTGAGCTTATGCCCTCCATGGTCACAGAGAGCCAAGGCACTCCACCTAACTCACACAAATTCTGTAGCCTGTAATCGTCAGTTGCCAGAGTTGCGGCCCTCTCGATGGCCAGCGCCAGCAATTCGAGGTCGACAGGTGACAGGCCAGCCATGTCTCCTGTGGTGGTGGCGAGGCCACTGGCTCGAGCAATCGCAGCAGATCCCGGAGATGCCCATTCTAGCGCTGCTGCGTCGAGCATAATCTCACGATCGGGCGATATTCGGGAGAGCTCAGCTCTCTGGGAGGGGACAACGAGGCTGCCACGCATTCTCTCCAGAGGCCACGCGATTAGTGCAGCGGTGTCCAAGACCTCACCCGCCGCCATGCTCGGGCGGAGGCTGGCTGTGCTTTCAGGGGTCGCCTCCGTGCCTAGTCGGTGTCCGCGGGAAGCAACGTTCATCCCGAAAAGGATGGACGAAGGTACGTGTTAGAGGGTGTTATAGGCTCGATAATCGATTGGGCGGGTGAATGGGGTCTGCTGGGTTTGGCCGTCGTTTCGGCCTCCGAAGCAGCCTTCCAACCAGCACCGCCCGACTTACTGGTCATCCCTATGGTCCTCGGGACTGATAGTTCCCTCGATATTCTAGCCATCGTCCTAGTCGCTACCTTATCGAGTGTGGCCGGAGCAGTAGGAGGATATGGAATCGGTGCCTATGCTGGCAGACCGATACTCGGGCGTTTTGCCAGCGA
>DAGM01000050.1:5633-32522 GCA_002495735.1 Euryarchaeota archaeon UBA54 | reverse complement strand
TTTTTGTGTCTTCTGAATTCAGATTGTAAAAGGATAAATCCTCTTCAGACATTGCCAGTGTGTTCAGCACAAAATGCTTAACCGGTTCTAAAACTGAGTCCGTATAAAGAATATAATCCAGTTTCCCTGGATTATACTCACTGTTATCACTTCTCCAGGTATATCCCATTCGAATATGAGTTTGGCGGGAAAACAGATCTGTCAAAGGAGAATCATCCCAATCTGGTAAAAAATCAATTCCATAGGATGCTTCATCAACAATATCGCCGTCAGTAAGTGTCGTTAATTGTTGTCGGTACCCAACCAAGTTGAAGTCTCCCACATGTACAATGGGAGTACCATATTCCAAGGTAAAGGGACCCAATCCATTTTTCAAATCTCTTACGAAACTCATGAGCTCATCCACCTGTTCCTGACGGTTATCATTGGCATCGCAACAACTGAAATGTGAATTGATGAAAAACAATGGTGTCCCCAAATCCTCTTCTGTATCCAGCAATACACCCATAGATCTCCATGAATGATGCCCCTGATGTAAGATTGGATATCGGGACACGACAAAATTTCCGTTCCACTCACTGCTCACGTGCCAGTTCACTCCCGGAAACCAATCCTCGAATAGCGCTTCTATATCGTTGACATCATTCGTATCGTTGTCATCATACGCTTCCTGGAATCCCATGATATCTGGTTCCAAAGCTTTGATGATCCGCTCAAATTCTGCTTGACGTTCGGGGTCAAACAATCCATTTTGCCGAACATTGTAGGATAGAATTCTTAGATGCTCCATTTCATTTTTTTCAAGTGTAATGATTTCCGGTGATGGCACCGGTGTAGAGTCGAACTCATATTCAATCCCTCCCGGTTCATCAGGCAGAATGTCAGGAGCCTCTCCGCCTCCCTGTAAGACAATCTTGATGGTTGTTGGTTCTTGGGTCCCATCCATTGTTAAAATAGCGCTTGAACGGCTGATGGCAATTTCAAATCTTTCACCAGTAATGGTGGGTGCAATCCTCAAGGTTAAGTCATTTTGAGATATTTCAATAATCCCATCCATGATGTAATAATACCCGCTTCGGCAGCCAAAACACCAGTCCAGTTCGGCTCCAATACCATGAACTGGCAAACCCGTGTTCACCTCTGCATCCGTATCCAAATAAAGATGGATATCGTTCCAGTTTTGCATCAAGTGCTCCCCGTCATGAAACTCAATGGAAAAGAACATGAAATCGTTGTCATTAGCAATTTTCAGCATACTGAAATCTTCATCGGTTCCATCACCGGCAGGGTCGGCATACACAACTGGGATTGACTCCCAATCATCAAAAAGACCATCGATTGTTACAGAAAAACTCGCATTGCCTTCCTCTGGCGGGTGGTCGCGCTCGCCGGTCTCCGGCTGATCACCGTCTGCGAGTGCTGGGGCGGCGAGCGTGCCGAACAGCATCAGAAGCGCCAGAGTCAGTGCTGAAGTGCGAGAGCCCATTTTGACACCTATGCCTCATCGATGATTATGGAGCCTTTCCCATCCACTCCTAGGGGAATCAGTCTGTGCTTAGGGCCGAGTTCGGCCAGCCTGACCCGCAGGTCCGCATCGCCGTGAACCAGGAAGAAACCCCCTCCGCCTGCACCGAGCAGCTTGGCACCGGTGGCCCCCATAGCCATGATGCGGTTGTGCATGGCATCGAGTTCGTCACTGCTGATACCTGGGGAAATGCCACGCTTGGAATCCCAAGCCTCGCCAATCAACGAACCCAGTCCGGCAAGATCTCCGGACTCCAGCATACCTCGAACTGCGTCGGCCTGTCCGCGAATGACGCGAAGTCTGGTCAGCTTATCAGCCGGGTCTTCAGGGGTCTCGCTCAGCACTTCCGAGGCGCTTCGCGACGTGCCGGTGAATACGAGTGTGAATTCTTCTGAAAGGCGTTCGACGACATAGGGAGATATCTTCACCGGATCTACATCGACGCCGTCGGGGCCGAAGCTAATCGCATTGACACCGCCGAAGGCGGCTGCGTACTGATCCTGCCTACCGATTGGCTGTCCGAGGATATCTATCTCAATGCGGCAGGCCTCCTCCGCCAACTGCTCGGGAGAGGCATTGTGCCCTGCGAACCTATGCAATGCGTTGAGCAACCCCACAGTGACTGCAGAGGAGGAGCCCAAGCCAGTGCCTCTGGAGGGAATGTCGGCGATGGTCGTAATCTCGACACTGGAGGTCACTCCTGTCATCCTCATGGCCTCCTTAACCAGCTCGTGCTCGAGGTCCTCGAAGTCCTCCACCATCTCCATTGAGGAATAGGACACCCGGACCCTGTCGTCGAAACGCCGATTCACAGTCACGTGGATGTGCCTGTCAAGTGCCAATGAGGCGACCATGCCCCCATTAGGCTCGGACGAGGCGAACCAATCGACGTCTGTTCCACCGCCGCAAAACGAGACTCGGACCGGGGTCCGGCTGATTATCATCAGTCGCGCGGTATAATTGCCCCACATCAAGCCAACGGTATCGTGTCAAAGGGTCCAGAGGGCCCATAGTAAGACAGATAACCGGCACGCTCCCGGCTTCGCTGAGGAAAGGCGATGGGCGACCTCATCACGATGGACGATCTGACAAACAAGGAGATTACCAGTCTCCTAGACAACGCCGAGCGTCTCCTTCCTGCCGCCAAGGGCGATATTTACCTCCCTCTGCTTGAAGGTAAGGTCCTCGCGAACATGTTCTTTGAGAACTCCACTAGAACCCGGATGTCCTTCGAGTCCGCGATGAAAAGGCTTGGTGGATCGGTGCTGAACTTCAGTTCCGCCGGCTCCTCTGTGGCCAAGGGCGAGACGCTGTACGACACCATGCAGATGATTGACGGCTACGCCGACGTGGCTGCCATTCGCCATCCACAACAGGGTGCAGCGCAATACAGCGCGGATGCCATCGAGATCCCGGTACTCAACGCGGGCGACGGTGCGGGCAACCACCCGACCCAGACTCTCCTCGACCTCTTCACCATCCGTGAGGCGTACGGTACCTTCGAGGGACTTAACGTCGTCCTAGTGGGTGATTTACGCTATGGGCGCACTGTTCACAGCCTGTCTCACGCCCTAGTTCGCTTCGGCGTGACACTGACACTGGTATCGCCTAAATCACTGCAAATGCCCTCCGAGATAGTCTCCGACCTAAATGCAGAGGGGGCAGAAGTGACTGAGACTGCTGACCTCGCCGGAACCATCGCTGAAGCCGATGTCATCTATATGACTCGCATACAGAAGGAGCGTTTTGCCGATGAGGATGAATACACCAAGGTTGCCGGCATCTACATGCTGACGGCCTCTGACCTGGCCGGCGCCAAGGAGAGTATGATCGTCATGCATCCACTGCCTCGGGTCAACGAGATCCATCCAAGCGTCGACTCGACTCATCACGCTAGATACTTCCAGCAGGCGTTCAATGGTGTGGTCGCGAGGATGGCTCTACTGTGTGACTGCCTCGACGTAAAAGTTCCCAAGAAGGTGAAGTGATGAGCGAGATGAGGCGTGTTACCGCGATTTGCAATGGCACGGTAGTCGACCACATACCCGGTGGTCGCGCAATCCAAGTCCTGCGCATGCTCAGGCTGGACATCGGGCGCTCCAACCCGATTTCGATGGTGATGAACGTGCCGAGCGCCAAACTCGGGCGCAAGGATGTACTGAAAATCGAGGACCGCGAGCTCAGTCAGGAGGAGCTTGACAGGCTAGCCCTCATCGCACCTGCAGCGAGCGTTGCCATCATCCGAAACTACAGAGTTGGTAAGAAGCTGAAGGCAGAACTCGGAGAAGATCTAGTCAACATCGCCCGCTGCTCGTTTTGGAACTGTATAACTCAAAATGCCCGCGAACCACTACCGCACAAGCTGCGAGTAATCAACATCGAGCCGCTAGAGATTCGTTGTTCCTACTGCGGGCGCGGTCAAGATATGGAAGAAATCGTAGAGAATATCCTCTGAATCAGAGAGGGTGCCCTCTGATTCACGCCGTTTCTGCCAGCCACTGCTTCATCGTGCATGCCTGGCAGACTTCTCGGCTGGTGATCTCTCCACACTCTATGCAGTTGTTCACCTCTGATCTTGAGTTCTGATTGGCCTTACGGTGCAGTCTGCGTATCTCATCAAGAGAGTGAAGTAGACCGTGTCGAGCACCAGGAGTTATCGACTCCATATCGGCAACGATTCCACGACTCTGCTGACGCATCGCCCCAGGAGCATGTGGGCAGTCGCCGTGATACATAGGCAAGCTCTGACATATAGCGTGAGCGTGAATCTCCTGCTCTGGAATCCATCGCAAAGGCACTATTCGAGGTGCGATTCCTTCTATCGGGTTCTCAGTGTGTGGGGCCAACCTGACTGATCGATCGATTTCTCCATTCTGCAGGTTCATCAGGATGGACTGGGCCATGTCGTCGAGGTTATGGCCTAGGGCCATAACGTCCGCGTTGACCTTCTGCGCCAGTGCGTTCAGCCCCTGGCGGCGGAATACGCCGCAGTATGAACACGGCATCAGTCCATTGGCCTCGTCGTGATTCTCGCCCATCGCCGGCATCCTCGTGACGACCTCATCCATGCGCTCGTAACCCATCTCCTCGTAGCTCAGAGTCTCGAATCTCACATCTAGACTCTCGGCCAGTTGCCTTGCGCACTCGAGCGAGGGTGCGCGGTAGCCGTCAATGCCCTCATCTATGCAGCCAGAGATTAACTCAACATCGCGGCGGCGGCCGAGTATGTCGTGCATCATAGTAAGCAAGACCGCGGAGTCCTTACCTCCTGAGATAGCCACGAGTATTCGATACAGTGAGCCGTCCTCATGCCTCGCGTCCTTGGGCAGCCTGAGCTGCTGCCTGAGTTCCTTGGAGGTGCGTTTGCGGATCGAGGAAAACAGGTGCCTGTCGCAGAGGTGCTGGCCGCTGTAGGCCTGGTGGATGACTGAGGGAACGTTGCAGCGACTGCAGTTCTCGACTGCGAGTGCGTCCACCATGCTCGATGCTCGATGCAATTTGGCTTGAACCCACTCGTCGAACCTGAACTGTGATGTGTTGTGAGGTAAAGCTCGACTCGAGCTCTTTTCTTAGTCGGTCGAGCGAATCCTGCTCATCCCAGTCTCGATGATACCAGTGACGCGCTGCCATGGCAATACGAAGCGCATGCCGGCCACCACCAACAGGAACAAACTGGCCGAGATGACCTTGCCGTAGGTCAGCTGAAGCTCGAGCGACTCGCGGACCTGACCGGACCATTGAGAGCCTTCAAGCAGGCCCACTAGTGAGATTAGGAAGTCATCGAACTCGAGAGCGATCGCAGTGGTAAGAGCAACTACCGCGGTGATGCTAACCATGTGGACAATGTGCGAGTTCATGACGTTCTTGAATTGGGTGACGTACTCGGGGTTCCTCTTGGCTTCCTCAGGCAACATCGCGGCGTACTCTAGGTGATTGATTACCGCGAGTCCTGCTTCCATGAAGATGATAATCAGAATGGCTATTGATATCAGCGTCAGGGACAACGGCGATACCAACCCTCCGTACAAGGTGGCGTCGCCAATCTGGGCGGGCAGCGGCTGCAGTCCGACGTCGACTGCGGCGGTGATGCCTTCGAAGGTCAGCATGGCATGAATCCCGACGACCATCAGGAAGTAGCCAACAGCCCATGTAATCATCCTCTTGGAGAGTCCCCATATGCCCATCAGACCGGCCAAGATAGGGGCGAAAACAATGCCGAGGAATATCATCTCGAAGATGAACATGAACGGATCCCAGAGATGGTCAATGTGGTTGTAGGCTGGGTTCTCATGACCGAATGGAAGGTGGGGTCCTGAAACCACCATGGCGTAGATCCATGAGAGCAGGAAAGGCAGCACCATCCAACCCACAAAACCGAAGGAGATCAGTCTGTTGACCCACATCTGAATCTTCTCGCTCTGATGTAGAATGTAGACCCATATTGCTGTGATAACCGCGCAGAGCAGTACCGGCGCGACGAAGGTGGCGTCCCCTGACAGGATGTTTCCGGACAAATCGACGAGGCCGTGAACGAAGTCTGGCAAGAATAGGCCGATAGAGTCAGAGTCGGTCCAGTACTGCAAGCCCCTAGTGTGCTCGTAGGCCGGACACCAATAGGTCGACTCCGGGCCTCCTGAGTCCGCGATGAACTGGTCGGTGCATGAGCCAAAGACGCTGTTCATCCGCTTCATCAAGAACAGCAGTGAGGCGGTTGAGATTAGCTGCAGGACTAGTACCTGCCAGCGCCTGCGCAACTTGGGTATGTGTAGAGTCTGTGATTCGGGAACTGATTCCATTGCCATAATTTAGCCTCCTAAACCGACCTCACCTGCAGCAGGGCCTGCGAAAGCTCGACATCTGGCATCCAGTCAATCACCTTCGCACCGTAACCGGAAATCGCCGTGAGCCTGTTCTGCCTCTCCAGTTTGAGGACCTCGTAGGACATCCTGGGTATGCGACTGACCAGCCTCTCGAGGTCGATGCTGCTTGGAGAGAGTACAATGACTTCGTGACCCTTTCCCGCGAGATGACGTATTGCAGGCAGAGTTGTGCCGTCACCCTCAAGGCTGCTGATGATGAACACGGGTGAGCCCCTGCTCATCCTCGCGGACATCGCGTTGGTGACCGCCTGCAGTGGCATAGAGCCCTTGGCCTCGACCGCTGCTAGCCTGCTCAGAACCTTGTAGTCCTGCTTGTCTCCAGTCTCCGGCAGCAGGAAATCCATCTTCTCGCCGTAGGTCACTAGAGCCACCGAATCACGCCGTCGGATGAAATAGGTCGAAACCGAAGCGGCGGCGACAGTTCCCATCTCGAGTGGGTTCTTGAGGACGGTCCCGATTCTCGAGACATCCCTTGTGTCTAGGAAGATGAAGACGTCTGTGACCGCGTCTCTGGTCTTTTCGTTGACCATCAGCTCACCAGTCTTGGCGTACGCCTTCCAGTTGATTGAACGGAAGGAGTCACCTGGCAGATACTCGCGCAGGGAGTAGAACTCCATGCCCTGCCCAGGAGTCTTGAGGGTGGTCGCCCCGGTGTACATCTTGGGCACATCGGAGCGCAGCAGCGCCTCCTCAATCTCCCTAACCTGAGGGAACACGGTCACGTCAGTCCGGTCCTCAATCTGGGAGTCATTGACGTAGAGATTGAACGCGTTGCGGTAGCGTACCGATATCGGACCGATTGTGTAGTGCCCGCGCAGTGGGCAACGGACCCGGTACTTGATGCGCGTAGTCTGGCCGGGTCCGAGGTTCATGCGCATCTGGTTGATGCCTGTACGCATCTTCATCTCGTGCGGCACGTTGTCGAAGACCTCGAGCTGCTGAGTCCTGCGGTAGGAGTTGTTCGTGACCGTTAGTTCGATCACCACATCGTCGCCCTTGTAGACATTGATGTCATTGGTCTGAGTGCCATTGATGGTCCGGGTGACTTCGAGCTCGGAGTGTCCCGAAACCCACCCATTGATGGCGAGGAACGAGATGAATGTCAGACCGACAATCATCAACTGGAAGTTGGATATCATCATCCCGATTAGAATCAGGCTGATGCCACTGGTCACCATCAGGGATGCCTTGCGTGTCCACATACCTACGCCTCCGCCTCCGAATCGGTTCTGCCCCATTCCTTGATTCGTTTGATTATGCCAACCAGCTCATCAGCCTTGTACCGTCTGTCCTCGAAGATAAAGTTCACGAGTATCGGATCCTCAATCATGCGCTGCAGCTCTACTGCAGGCAGTGCGTCAAATTCCTCTCGCGATAACGTGTTGAGGTTGCGGACGCGAGAGAGCAGGACCTGTCGGATTTTCTCAGGGCGCTGGTAGTACGCGTAGCGTTTGGCATCCCCGAAGCCATAGTAGATGATGCGGAAGACGTGGCGCCAGTCCTCGGGATCCTCCTTGCGGATAAGGACTGCTTCGAGGACTATGAACAGCGTCAGGAACAGCAGCAGCATGGCCATCCAGTCGTTGGTGAAGTAGATCAGTAGGTAGTACAGCAGGTTGTAGGTGTCTCCGAACAGGGTGGGCTGCTGGTGGCGACTCTCGTCGAAGATGACGATGGCGTTTGAGCTGGCCTCGGTAGAGTTGGGGTTGACCAGCAGAGACTCGGCAATGATGTCTAGGGCCCACTTGCGGTTGTCCGTGTCGGGGATGGAGATGGACTGGGTCGAGCCACCTCCTGCAGCGAAAAAGCCCATTGAGTCGGGATCGTACAGGGAGTTGATGAGAATCGAGCCATCGGCGACGAAGTGGACCCTTCCCGAGTCGGCGTCTAAGCACAGCCTGTCCTCACAGTATCTGACGTAGACAGCGAATGGACCCTGCTCATCCCCCTGGATACCGAGTGACTCGAAGCCAACCGTCAAGTTACCATCGTCGTTGGTATCGAGGTAAGAGTCGAGGGTCGACTTGCCGATGGCGTAGCGGTTTTCTACGGGATTGTACGACGTCGCCTTCTCAAAGGCAGAGGGAGTGTTGGTCAGCAAGTGATAGTTCTCTGAGAAGTCCCATCCCTCGGAGGAGTATCTGTGCGCGCACAAACCGGCGTCGGCCTCGGTGACGAAGGCGGAGATCGCTGGGTCCAGAGGCTCCGGGTCAAGGATATCGATGACGCCGTCGTTATCGAGGTCCTTCAGACAGGGGTGGATGGTCGCGAGGGATCCTGAATTGGTGGTGAAGTTGAACGCAGAGCCAATGTTGACCCAGATGTAGTCCGCACCCAACTCGGTGGCGTACGAGCCCTCGTCGTACAGCCTGTGGCCGGAGTACTGTAGGCCGAACTGGTTGGCGAGATTGCTGGAGTATCCGAAGTCATCCATCAGCAGGACTGTGCCGCCACTCTCGACGAAGGCCTCGATGGCCAGTATCTCTGAGGTTGTGTAGCCCTCTCCCTCGGAAAACTCGATGATGCTCTCATCTCCGGTGAAACGAGGCAGAGAAATAGTATCACGCTCCACCCCAGAGACGATGAATATGGCTTCCTCGGGATGGTCAATCTCGTTTAGCAGAAGAGGGCTCGATACCAGAGCCGTGGTCTCGATTCCCATGTTGTTGATATCGGCCCTGAAAGCACCCAGATCGTTCCAGTCATCACCATAGGCAGACTGGTGGGTCTGCCCGGGGACGATATAGGTCATGGCAACTGTGGAAGTTAGAATCAACAGCAACACCCAGAAGGCGAAAATGAGTGCACTGCGGCGCGCACGGGGGGTCTTCAGGAAGTTCACTATCTCCTGCCGATCCGCCACCCTGAGAGCCTCCGTTCCGTAGGAACGGCTAACGAGCCTGAACTTCGTCTTAAGACCGTTATGTGGTGGTGAACGGGTCGTGCATCAGTAGTCAGCGTGCCAACTGCACACTCGCGCCAATACCGGCGACGTCTTCGACAGGGACGGAGATGAGACCGTCGACAGTCGGCCAAGGCAGCATGGTGGGATCGATATCCGGTTCGATGGAGACCAATAGGGACACTATGCTGCCCGTGTCAGTGTCGAGTCGGAAGTCAGCCATATGGCCCAGACGATCGCCAGATTCGTCGACGACCTCCCGTCCCAAAATCTCCCGGCCGAAGGTCGTCGGCATTCTTCCACCTCAAACCGATTCGATGCCCGAGAGCCCGTCAGGGCGACGGCGGACTGACTCTAGGCCGCTCGTGAGCATGGCCTCCATGCGACCGTAATACTGCATCATCTCATCGGTCACCGTTGGGCGCACGCGCCCGATTGCCTCCTGGAAGTGCTTCTTTGAGACGGTCTTGCGCTCGGCCCTCATGGCGATGAGTGCGGCCTCTCTGCATACCGCCTCGATGTCGGCGCCGGTGTAATTATTCATACTCGCAGCCAGATCATCGAGTTTGAATCTCCCTAGGGGCATGTCCGCGGTATGGATATTGAGGATTTGCTTGATTGAGGTGGCATCAGGAGGAGGAATGTGCAGGACCCGTTCGAACCTACCACTACGCAGTAGAGCCGGGTCAATCATCTCGGGACGGTTTGTCGCCGCGACAACAATGACGCCTTCCATGCTCTCGAGGCCGTCCATGCTACTGAGGAGCTGGTTGACTACACGATTCATTACATCGGAGCCAGAACCTTCGGAGGATCGACGCATTCCCGCTATACTCTCGAACTCGTCAAGGAACACGATTGAGGGACTTGACTGCTTGGCCTTCTTGAAGACCTCGCGGAGGGCCTTCTCCGACTCTCCTACCCACTTCGAAATCAGTTCCGGGCCCTTGATAGAGATGAAATTCGCTTGAGCCTCGTTGGCTATCGCCTTGGCGATTAGGGTCTTACCGGTTCCAGGTGCTCCGAACAGGAGGATTCCCCTCGGCGGGTTGATTCCGAAGTGCTCAAACATCTCGGGCTTTGTAAGCGGCCACTCGATACTCTCCTTCAGCCTCTCCTTGACCTCCTCGAGACCGCCGACCTGATCCCAAGATACCTCTGGTACTTCAAGATAAATCTCGCGCAATGCACTCGGCTCAATCTCCTTGATGGCTTGACGGAAGTCGGACATCTTTACCTCCATCTTCTCCAACACCTCAGGTGGAATCTGCTCCTTGTCGAGGTCTATCTCGGGCAGATAACGGCGCAAGGCCTTCATCGCAGACTCCCGTACAAGCGCTGAGATGTCAGCGCCAACGAAGCCGTATGAGTTCTCCAGCAGCCATTCAATCTCGAAGTCGTCACTGATTGGCATTCCACGGGTGTGGATTTGGATTATTTGGGCGCGACCGTTCTTGTCAGGTACGCCAATCTCAAGCTCGCGGTCGAAGCGGCCGGGGCGCCGCAGAGCTGGATCGATGGCGTCACGGCGATTGGTGGCTCCGATGACGACGACGTTGTCGCGTCCCTGCATCCCGTCGAGCAGAGTCAGCAACTGGGCCACGACCCTGCGCTCGACCTCGCCTGTCACATCCTCACGCTTGGGCGCGATACTGTCTAGTTCGTCGATGAATATGATGGCTGGAGCGTTTGCTGCGGCCTCGTCAAAAATCTCCCTGAGTTGCTTCTCGCTCTCGCCGTAATACTTGCTGATTATCTCGGGACCGTTAATCGAGGTGAAGTGAGCTTGGGTTTCCGCCGCCACGGCTTTCGCAATCAGGGTCTTGCCGGTCCCGGGTGGTCCGTGCAGCAGCACTCCCCTAGGGGGGTCTATGCCCAGTTGCCTGAACAGGATAGGGTGCTTCAGTGGGAGTTCTATCATCTCACGAATTTTCTCAATCTGTGGGTCGACACCGCCGATGTCCTCGTAGCTGATGATCTGTTCCTGTTCGTTCTCCTCCTCATCGATTGGTTCCTCCTTGATTACAATCTCAGTGTCAGGGAGGACTTGGACGATTCCTTTCGGATTGGTCGCCACGATGGCGAAGGGCAGAGCTTCGGCGAACAGCGTCATACCGGGGATGAAGATACGGTCGCCTGCTACAACCGGGCGCTTGTTGAGGCCGCGTCGTGCGAAGCCTTCGATACCTGGGCCAAAGCGGACCTTCTGCTGCTTTGCCATCACCGGGCTAAGCACGAGGCGTTGGCAGGGCTGGGTCTCGACCTTGGTGATGCTGACTCGGTCGCCTAGGCTTACACCGGCGTTCTTCCTGATGATTCCGTCGACTCTAATAACACCCAGATTAGCGTCCTCGGGACGGCAACGCCAGACGATGGCTGCTGTGCTTGATTCACCCGTAATCTCCACTATGTCACCTGGCTTGAGATTAAGCTCGTTATCGAATGGGACGCGTGCACGACCGTGGCCCACGTCGCTTGGGATGGCCTTCGCCACCCTGAGAGTTAGTGATTCAGGCGAGTCTTCTGACACAACGGCACGCTCCTAGCAGACACTCTTCGGTTGTGAGGCTAGTTAAACCTACCAACAATGAGATGTCCCTAGGACGATAACGGTTATCGGAACGAAGGGAGCGGATGAGTAGGATTCATGGCGTAAGGGTGATTCGCGTGGGCCATGACCCATGTGCTTGAGGCTGGTTTCGAAGTGATGGAAGGAGACAATCCAAACGGGAGCCCTAAGGTCAGGGGCTACAACATCGTCAACGGACAGCTGACCGAGGCCAAGGACGGTGGTACCTTTGAGAGTCGCAATCCGGCTTGGTTAGAGGACTGTCTAGGGGAGTTTCCCCTCTCCGGTAAGGACGATGTTCACGCTGCGCTTCACGCCGCTCGAGCAGCGTTCCCTGGATGGGCGGCCACCCCCGCGCCCACGCGCGGGCAGATTATCGGCAACATGGGACGGCTCCTGATGGAGTACAAAGACGAAATCGTTCGAGTAGAGACGAGGGAGATTGGCAAGACGCTGAAGGAATCGGCTGGATCGGTTCAAGAGGCCATAGACACATGCCTATTCTTCCAATCGGAGGGACGCAGACTGTACGGCCAGACAGTGAACTCCGAGCTGCCTGACAAAGAGCTTTTCACCTACCGCAGGCCACTAGGAGTCTGTGGTATCATCAACGCCTGTAACTTCCCTGCAGCAGTGCCTTTCTGGAAAATGATACCTGCCATCATGTGTGGCAACACCTGCGTCTGGAAGTCGCCGCAGGACTCGCCGCTGCTCTCATTCATGCTGACCCGGATAATTCACGAAGCCGGACTTCCAGATGGAGTCATCAACCTCATCCACGGCAAGGGCAGCGGAGCGGGTCAGCTCCTCGTCGACGCCGTCGACGAAGGACTGATCGACAAGATTAGTTTCACCGGTTCGACCGCGGTCGGCAAGATGATTGGCGAGATTTGTGGGCGCAACCTAGTCTCGTGCTCGCTCGAACTGGGCGGCAAGAACCCGCTCGTGGTGATGCCTTCGGCCGACCTCGACAACGCCGTAGAGGGGGCCTACTGGTCTGGCTTCGGAACCGCTGGACAGCGCTGCACGAGCCTCGGCAATCTGATTATCCACGAGGATGTCTACGACGAGTTCATGACGAAGTTCATGGCCAAGGTTGAGTCCACTAAAATTGGCGACTCAATGCGTCACGACGACGTGCTGTACGGTCCGATGCTCTCCGGGAGGTACGCCAAGGACTTCCTGAGGGACCTCGGCATGTGCGAGTCAAGCGGAGCCACCAAGCTCTGGGGCGAGGGCATGATAACCGATGATAGCAAGCCTACCAACTTCGTCGGCGATGCCTCAGAGGGCGCATACATGTGGCCTCACGTCTACGCTGATGTGACTGAGGACATGGAATGCTTCCACGAAGAGATCTTTGGACCAGCTGTGACCGTAGTGAAAGCTAAGGATTTCGACCACGCCCTCCACCTCGCTAACGCCTCTCCCTATGGACTGTCAAGCGCCTGCTACACCAACGATCGACTTGAGGCATACCGGTTCAAGAGCGGTATCAAAGCCGGCATGACTGGTATCAACAACTCCACCACCGGTGCTGAGGCTCACCTTCCGTTCGGTGGTGTCAAAGGTAGCGGCAACGGCACCCGCGAGTCCGGCATATGGGTCATCGAGGCTTACTCGTACTGGCATGCTGTCAATGATGAGCTCTCCGGCAAACTACAACTGGCTCAGATGGATGTAGACGAAGTCCATATCGAGGAAGCCGACGCTGACTACGCGGGTCTCGCTTAGAGCAGGGGTTCGCCACACTCAGGGCAAGGCAGCCCAGGCAACCACGCACCGGGCATGTGCCCGCAGTTCAGACAGATCGATGTCTCGATGTCCCCTCCGAACATGTCTGACGCTTGGAGATGTGTGCCTTGAACCTTGCATCATCGATTGAGTCCCATAGGGACTCATGCAATCCCTTATGGGGCTAGGACTACGCGATGCGGACATCAGGGATGGACCATGAGTGAGGGCATCAAACTCCCGCTCCCGATGAAGAAGGGATTCGGCGCCACCGACCGAGTCGATGATTGGTGGAAGGGGCCGACGGCGATGGCCGCCTACCTCGGGATTATGATCGTGTACGCCACATGGCGCGGCTTCATGGAGGCCGACTTCTGGATCTTCGAGGATTTCGGCAGGAGTGCGGGCAACCAAACAATGGCCATAGAGAGTGAGGGTAGTCACGTTCTAAGTCCGCTGTTCAGCCCGCTCATTTACCCAAATGAGAACTCCTGGGTCCCTCAGCGGTTGTGGTGGATGAGTCCGGCGATGTTCATTCTGATCTTCCCCGCTGGCTTCAGGGGAACATGCTACTACTACCGCAAGGCGTACTATCGCGCCTTCATGCAGCAGCCCACCGGTTGCGCGGTCTCCACGCCGTGGAACGAGTACAGCGGAGAGACCGGGCTGCTGCTCGTCCAGAACCTGCATCGCTACTTCCTCTACGCCGCGTTGGCATACCTGCCGATACTGTCGTACGACGTCTGGATGTCGGTCAACTTCCACGACCCGGTGAGTCATGCTCACTCATACGGGGTCTCGGTGGGCTCCTTGGTCCTAGCTGTCAACGTCATCGCCCTAGCCGGCTACACCTTCGGATGCCATGCCTTCCGACATCTGGTTGGAGGAGGGTCTAATCTCTGGACGAGCGGCTCCAGACCCATACTGAGATACCGGATGTGGAGGATGTCGACATGGTTCAACGAGCACCACAAGGATTGGGCTCTCTACTCTCTGTTCATTGTCATGTTCTCTGACTTCTACATCTACGCCTGCACCATGGGCTGGTGGACCGAGATTGTGCTGTGGGGTGGTTTGTGATGAAGGATGTCGTGATACATGAGCATGATGTCGTCATAATTGGCGCGGGCGGCGCTGGGCTACGCGCCGCCATCGAAGCCAGCGCCGCCGGAGTAAGCGTGGCGATGATTTGCAAGTCAATGCTTGGCAAGGCACACACTGTGATGGCCGAGGGCGGCGCCGCCGCGGCCCTCGCCAACAAGGACCATCGGGACTCATGGCAGACTCACTTCCGTGACACGATGAAGGGGGGAAAGTACCTCGGAGACTGGCGGATGGCACAGATCCATGCCCAGCAGGCACCTGACAGAATTCGTGAGCTCGAGCAGTGGGGCGCAGTCTTCGACCGGACACCGGAGGGGCTGACCAGCCAGCGCAACTTCGGCGGTCACACCTACCCAAGACTGGCCCACATCGGCGATGCCACCGGTCTCGAACTCATTCGTACCCTGCAACAGAAGGGAATTCACATGGGCATGGACGTTTTCATGGAATTCACAGTGCGCAGACTGTTCCAAGCCGACGGGCGCATCTCCGGATGCTTCGCTTACGACCGTAACGACGGCTCGTTACACATCTTCAAGGCCAAGACGATAATACTGGCCACGGGAGGAATTACGCGCTGTTGGGAGGTCTGCTCAGGTTCGTGGGAATACACCGGCGAGGGGCATGCCCTAGCTTACTGGGCCGGAGCCCAGATGGGTGATATGGAGTTCGTGCAATTCCATCCAACCGGGATGATTTGGCCACCCTCGGTAAAGGGTATTCTGGTCACCGAGGGAGTGAGGGGGGAAGGCGGGATAATGCGAAACTCCGAGGGTAATCGTTTCATGTTCGACTATGTGCCTGAGATGTACGCTGACGAATTCGCTGACACCGAAGAGGAGGCGCTCGAATGGGTCGAAGAGGTCATTTCAGGCAAGCTCGCAACCAAGCGACGCCCGCCAGAGTTGCTGACTCGCGATGTGGTTGCCAAGGCGATTAACAGCGAGCGAGCAGCGGGTAGGGCCTCAGAGCACGGAGGTGTCTACTTGGACATCTCTTGGAGGGACGAGGATGAGGTCAAGAAGAAGCTCCCCGGTATGTACCACCAGTTCAAGGAACTCGCAGCCGTAGATATCACCAAGCAGCCGATGGAGGTTGGTCCGACTGCTCACTATGTGATGGGGGGGGTCAAGGTCGACCCTTACACTCAGGAAACTTCGGTGCCGGGACTGTACGCGGCCGGCGAGGTCGCGACGGGTCTGCACGGTGCCAACCGTCTTGGCGGCAACTCCCTGTCAGACCTGATTGTATTTGGCAAGATTGCCGGCGTGCAAGCCGCTGAGGCGGCCAAGGAGATGAGTTACTTCGCTGGTATAGACCAGTCCGAGGTCGATGATGTCGTGGTTGAGACGCTCGCTCCTCTGAGTCGGAAGGATGGAGAGAACCCGGCAAAAGTGGTGAGTGACCTGCGCGAGATGATGCAGAACAAGGCCGGGATTATCAGGACGAGGAAGTTACTCCTAGAGGCGCTGGCCGACTTAGACGAGTTATCAGGCCGCGCTTCCATCACTTCCCCTGGAGGAGGGAGGACATACAACCCCGGTTGGCATCAGGCCCTAGAACTCAGCGCGATGATCGATGTCAGTCGCATGTGCGCTCTAGCGGCACTCAGGCGAGAGGAGAGTCGCGGTGCTCACACCAGAGACGATTTTCCCGAGACCGACCACTCCCACTGGAGCAAGGTGACCAGCGTCATCTCAATGGGAGGTGACGGCTCTATGGATATCGGCTACGCCTCCTACCCGGAGATCCCTGATGACCTGAAATCACTGCTGGACACAGATGACTTGCACGAGGAGGGGTCTTGATGAGCGAGGTGACATTTAGAATCTTCAGGGGTGAGCCCGATGGTGACGGTGAGCCGTTCGGCCGGATGATCGACTACACCGTCACACTTGACGAGGGCATGGTGGTCCTCGATGTGATTCACAGAATCCAAGCCGAGCAGGCCCCTGATCTATCGTGCCGCTGGAACTGCAAGGCCGGGAAGTGCGGCTCATGCAGCGCTGAAGTTAACGGCAAACCAAAGCTGATGTGCATGACTAGGATGGAGGATGTCCTCAAGGAGACTCCAGAGGGTGAGCCGGTACTAATCAAGCCCATGCAAGCTTTCCCCCTGACCAAGGATCTCGTTACCGACACCTCATGGGCCTATGACATGGAGCGCAGGATTGCTCCGATCAACGGTCCCGAGGCGCCTGACTGGGAATTCCATCAAGAAGAAGCTGACCGGTTGCAGGAGTTCCGCTCGTGCATAGAGTGTATGCTCTGTGTCAATACCTGCCACGTGCTTCGAGAGCATCAGAAGTTCGACGAATTCGCTGGACCCCGCTTCTTCGTCCGTCTGGCAGGCCTCGAGATGCACCCGTTAGATACCGAGAGTCGAATACCCGAGATCAAGGACGACTTCGGCATCGGCTACTGCAACATTACAAAGTGTTGCACTGAGGTGTGTCCTGCAGGAATCAACATCACCGACAACGCAATCATTCCCCTTAAGGAGCGGGTGGTGACCGAATTCTACGACCCTCTAGCCATGCTGGCGCGTAGACTCCGCTCTGACTGAACCCTATGGCCTCAAGATGAGAGGCTCCGCTCTCTAGGGGGAAAATCGTACCGGCGATCAAGAGAGATCACAAAGCGCCTAAACGCGCTTTGTTCCACTCTTCTTGACATTCGCCTTCTTGATCTTAGCCGGTAGCCATGCAGGCCCATTCTTGGGCTTGTTCACCATCTCAGTCCAACCACTGAAGCAGTGGACCTTGTTGGTCCCTCGCTCCCTCAGCTCTATGTCAGTGTGTCCACGCGTGGCCGCCTTTAGGGCTGCACCGCGTGGCTGCTTGCTAACGAACACCTGTGTGGTGTCGCTACCGCTATCCATCAGTACGAAATATTTCTTTCCAGACATTATGCAATTCCTCCGCTCCGCGCCCTTTCAGGAGGGATAATGAAGTTATGGGCGGAGAAACGCTATACTGCGCGTCAATTGGGGGGTTTTTCTAAATACCGAAGGGACTGAAATCTCACATTTCTGCACAAGCCAGAGTCTTGGTATTAACAACTCCAGGAATAGATCTGATGGATTCGACGACATTTCGGGCAATGTCTCCCATGTCATCGCCCTCAACCTTGACAATTAGGTCGTAGTCGCCGAAGAGCAGGTTGGAGTCTGTGACACAATCGAAGCTAGCCGCTGCATCGCGCACGCTGGACTCAGAGCCTGGTTCGACGTTGATTAGTACGTATCCGGCCGACATGAGTGTACCTAGTGGGCCATCGCGAATCAAGGTTGCCTAGTTCCTCGAGGGCTGGAGAGTTCCCCGATGAATAGATATCCGATGGCCCCCCCTTGGGGACGTATGGCTGAGGTAGTGATAGTTCGTGAATGTCGACATGGGCAGGTTCGCGTCGTATTCGGTGATCTGACTCAGGTGGAGGGCGACGTCATAATTATCCCAGCTAACAACAGACTGGCCGGACGCGAAGGGCTCGATGAGAGGATGCAACTAGCCGCAGGAGAGGAGTTGCGGGAGTTCTGTGCGGGAATCGCCAAAGAGCGCCGTAAATTCAACCTACAGCCCTGCAGCGTCGGTGAGGCCGTAACCACCCCGGCGTTCAATCTCCCTGCCACGCACATAGTGCATGTGGTTGGCCCCGATTGCAGAAGGCCAACGCAGGACAACTTCAGGCGCGAACTGCTGAAGAAGTCTTACGACTCGATGTTCGAGGCCGTAGAGAAGCTCGAACCCCGAGAGACGCTGGTGCTCCCTCCCCTCGGGATGGATGTCTTCGCCTATCCATTTAGAGAAGGAGCGCGTATGACGATGGAGATTGTACTCGCGTGGATGGATGCGGAGGATGACCCTGGGGTCGATATGGTTCTGATTGTCACCAACGAAAACAACTTCCTGACCAACATGAAGACGGTTTACCGCGAGAGCGAGGACAGGTTTCCTGGAGTCGACAGAACGCGGGAATACCGAAAGGGCAAGTTCGAGTGAGACAAGACCAATGTTCTCAATAACCCTGAGAATGCGATAGTGGCGTGGGCGGCGTTTACGAGCGTGAGTTGCGCGCTGTACTTGCGGGTGAATTGAAAGGCGTACGCGCGGTTACCAAATCCTGCAGCGAAATCGAACGCGCCTGCGCCATGCAAGTGATACAACGACCGTTTCTAGTCGTCAGAGCCCCGGGCAGTGGCTCTGAGGGCACCGGAGACCTGCTGGTTCTGCGCGGCGATATGTGCTTCCCGATAGAAGTCAAGTCCTCCAAATATCCCAAGCAGTACCTATCTGGAAGGACTATGCTCCAGTATGAGGCACTGCGCTCGACAGGAGAGAGGTGTGGTCTGTTGCCCCTGTACGCATATAGGCTCAAGGGAGTCAGGGGGGACAGTTGGCGGATTATGCGCGTAGAGGTGGAAGCGTTGACTGGTAAGTTACGGCATCTCTCTAGGAGCATCCCAAAACTGCCGCTCACCCGCAATGGCACACCACATCTTGACTGGTCCCAAGGGATGCCTCTGCACCGCTTCATAGCACTAGTATGCCGATCAGACGGGGCTAGATCAATCGATACAGGCATGACGAGTGTGCAGAATCTTGAGTCAGTACTAGAATTCACCAACTAGAATTCGTTCTCACCAGAGAGTTCGGAATCCAACCTGTCAAGTCTCTTGTTAAGTCGCTCAACGCTTTCCCTGACTCCATCCAGAGAAGCCTGCTTCAGCAGCCTCCTGACACTGTCGCGCTCGCGTCTGAGCGAGTCGATTCGTCGGTTCAGGCTCCTCTCGTCTTCCTCCGCTTCTCTAGACATGTTAGTCGTAGGGTGCCCTGTCTCAAGGTGCTTACTCTCATGAGACGCAGGTTGAAGAGGGAAAATGCGCCCCTTGCACTATGGAAGAGGGGGCGCGAAGGAGAAGTTACTGGCTCCCGATGCTGATGCTCTACCTGCTGTATTTCATCGGCTCTCCACTGTGGGTAGTGGTGGCCACGGGGCTCTGGTACGTCGGCCTGCTATACCTCGAGAACGAAGGTCACCTCGACAGGTACGGAGTGTCGAAGGTGCTCGGAGTCGTGCTCATGGTCAGGACCATGCATGGGCAGCGGTTCCTAGATTGGATCTCTAGCAGTAGGAAATTCTGGCGGGCGTTCGGGGAATTCTCAATCTGGCTCTGCATGTTGGCCATGCTCGGAGTCGTTACTCTGCTCCTGATTAGTGCGATTAGCACCGCGATAGCCCCGCCTGAGGAGTACCTGCCGGCCAGCGACCTGTTGCTGATACCGGGTGTGACCAGTTTCGTGCCGTTCTGGTGGCCAGTACTAGCCCTCGTCTTCGCATTGGTGATACACGAATACAGCCACGGCATCCAAGCGCGTGCGCACGGCATGCGAGTCCGCAGCTTCGGACTCCTACTGGCCGGACCCATTCCAATTGGGGCCTTCGCCGAACCGCAGATGCATGAGATGGTTCGTGCCCCTAGACGCGAGAGGATGCGCCTGTATGCCGCTGGCCCATCAATCAATATCATCGCCACTTACATCGCTCTAATCATGCTGTCAGCAGCGGCCTCTGGTCTGGTTGCGAGTCATCCCGGAGTCTACGCCACAGGGGTCATCGCAGAGGAGGGGGCCGAAGAAGGGGGGCTGCTCCCGTACGAGATCATCATCCGGATAGAAGGTGCCAGAGTATCCGACTACAGCGATTTCGTAGAACAGATGGATTTGCTGTCATCGGGTGAAGAGGTGACTTTCACAAAACTCTCGCAGCCCAACTCAGAAGGTAAGCGAACGGTTCGCGACATCTCAGTCACTCTTGGAGACCGTTACCAGTACTATATCGGGCTGTGCGAAGGCGATGCGTTGTGCGTAGAAGATACTGAAGTTATACTGGCCGAACTGGGCATCGAGCGTGGTGATGCCTTCCTAGGGGTGAGCAACCTGCGATCTAGTTCGTCCGGGGTAGACTACTATTCCAGAATACTGGGTGGAGATTACAACCTGAGACAGTCTGCCTTAGGCACTGCTCTCACTCCTCTGGCAATGATTGGAGTCCCGATACAGTACGAAGGGCAGACGATGATGCTGGAGGAGCGCGCCATGCTGGAATCCGGTGGTGGCAATGTCGCCTCCGCTCTGGGAACCGAAGGTATGCTGATGCTGTTTGACTTCCTATTCTGGCTGGTCTGGATTAACTTCCTGCTCGGCTTCGCCAACCTGATTCCCATGATACCTTTCGATGGCGGCCACATAGTGAAAGACGGGTTTCACTCCGTGCTGGACAGGCTCACCAGCGGCATCCACCCCATGCGAGTGGAAGCGATGGCTGAACGTATCAGCAGCATGAGTAACTTCCTAGTGTTGTTCATAGTAATCGTGCCGATTATCCTGCCGCGAGTGGTATGACTCACTCCTCTTCAGCGGATTCATCGCGTCTCTCGATGACAATCTCTAGCAGGTACGGTATCGAGATTATGACTGCGACAACCACAGCGAGGCCCCTCCATGTTGTATCCGTGACTTGGGACGATGTGCCTGAGAAAGCGAGTTTTGCTGCACCTAGCCAGGGAATCTCCGTGGAAGCAACACCGACAACCCACTCGTCCTTAACCGCCTGCACCGGATTCCCATTCTCATCCTTTAGTCCGCTTCTCGGATCATCGCCAGTGGCTATTCTCTGATCGATATTACAACCATTGGTTCCCTCATTGTCTCCCGTTGTAAGGTAGCCCTCATGAGGGGGTTCCCAGTTCTTTATTTCGAGATTGGTGAATCCACCATGGTAGGGGCACTGGTAGTCGAGTGTCCAGGTGATGCTGTCCACGTTTCGCAGAGTGGTCCCCGGAACATCCCAGCCTCCCGATGCGTTAGCCACTACCTTGAGCAAGGGCCTATGGATGACTGGGGTGTCAGAACCACCGTTCTTCTGGTAGATGATGACATCTCCCGCCATGCCGTGCGATTCGTATCCGAAGTTGTCGTTACCAGTCTCAGTGGCCTCGGCGAAGGTCACGATTTCGACCCTGTTGGGATCCATTACCAGCACCAGATCACCGGGGTCGATGGCACCCAGAGAGCCATCATCCTCGTGCATCATAGAACCAGACTCAACGACGACCATCGGCGGGAACGAACCGGTCGCGACCCACATCGATCCGAGCAACAGAACCACTAGGCCGAGAGCCAGCATGACTTCCCTAGCTATTCCGGAAGACATCTCACTCCTCCTCTTCGCCCGACTCAGTGCGGGGGCGAGTAGAAAGCAGCAAGCCTGCGAACAGGGAGATGAAAAGAATGCTGATAGCATCGTAGTGAGGAGATATCTCGTAGACCCGTTCAAACTCATAAATCGATGCAGTCAGGTCTAGTGTGTGGTCGCGCTCGCCGCTGGAACTAGTGAACAATCCCAACATTGTGTTGTATGCAAGAAGCATAGTCCCAGTTAACGAACCAGCAATCAGTCCCTGATTGACTGACTGTTTCCTGAGAGGGTGCAAGCCCGGCAAGGTATTGGCGAGAGTTGAATCAGTGGTGTACCACCACGACTGTCCCGAGGGGGATTGGATTCTGATTTCGTCGCCTTCTGGGGAAATGGCAGACCTGTGCGGACTCACAGACTCAATCTTGTACTTCTTGCCGATCTTGACGTTATGCATCATGTACAGGCCCATTAAACGCGCTTGGTATGACTTGCCAAGCATGTCTGCGGCGTCCTCTGCCTCCTTGTGGCGACGAAGTATCTCAGGGCGTGAATCGAGGTGTAGGATGTCTTCTAGGATCTGTCGCTGCCCCGAGTACACGGCAAACTCCGGTGCGGCGTAGAATGCCACTGCCAACCCCCCGATGAAGGCCAGCCAGCTCCACGGGACCAAATGCTCGACCTCTGGGTCACTGTGGCCATCCAGAACGAACAGGAAGACGAAGCCCCAGACCATGCTGGAGACGGAAATAATCGTCGAGTAGGCGATTATCTGGAAGTGGCGGTCACTCTGACTCTCCCACCAACGGCCAAACGACCCCGGGCTGGCAGTACCTCGACGCGCCATCTCCCTCGGCGCGGGGTCATGCTCTCACGATTAGTGCCTTCCGACGAGGCGTTTGTCTCGCGAAGCGCTCTGCGGGGCCTTCCTGAGTACGAAATCCGATTGTTTCATGAATGGAGAGCACCGCTTCATAGCGATGAGGAGTCTCTCGATGGCCCTATTGCTGGTCTGCAGCCTGTTCGGCCCAGGATGCTTCAGTCCTGAAGAGCCACCGGAGTTGGACCCGGGCGCTGACGAAGATGGAGATGGACTTCCGAATGGCTGGGAAGAGGAACACGGGCTCGACCCCTTGAATGGTAGTGATGGGATTGTTTGTCATGGTATGGCGGAGTACTGCCTGCGGAGTTACGACAACTTCACCTTCCCGGAGACTCACAACTCGTTCGCTACCATAGAGGATGGTGTATGGATGGCGATGAATCACTATACTGCGCTGCAAGCGCAGTGGGACGGTGGGATTCGCGCATACATGCTCGATACTCATCACTTGTCCAAAGAAGACACCGCCGTCGAGGACGTTCGGTTCTGCCACGGTGACCCGGATTCCACCTTCCTACATCCATGCATATACTCTGAGGTGGATGCCTATGCATGGATGAGCCATCTCGGCTCGCTGATGAACAACAGCAGCGGCGACGTGGTCAGTCTGCTGCTGGAGAACTATGTCCCGGGAGAGCATCTCGAAGTGCTGTTCAACCAGACAGGTATGCTCGACAGGGTCTTCGTGCACCAGCCCGGGCAGCCTTGGCCGAGTATCGGAGAAATGGTGCTCAACGGTACCGACCTTGTGGTCTACTGGGACTACCAGTATGACGAGAGGTTTCCCTGGCTGCACCACGCTTGGACTCACAGTTGGGATACGCCGTATGGCGAGCAGGAACAGGATGAGATGTCTTGCAGAGTTGGTAGGGGCGACGGAATCCAGCCAGTCTGGCACCTAAACAACTGGCTGTCGAGCACCTTTGGTCTGGCCGATCCGGTTAGAGCTGGGCAGGTCAATGACTACGACACTCTGCTAGAGAGGACTCTGGGGTGCTGGGAAGAGGTCGGTGACAGACCCACCTTCATCGCCGTCGACTACTGGGAGGACGGCGAGGTGACGAATGTGACGATTACGCTGAACAAGATGCCTGACTGGTCAGGAGAGGTTCCCGGACATCCCTGATTCAGGTCGTGACGCAATCCCTATGCGCGTCAGACCGGACGGAGGAGATATGCTGGTAGGACTGACTGGGAGGTACGCCTCTGGCAAGACTACTGTGTTACAGTGGTTCGCCAGCAGAGGGGTGCGGACGATGTCATGCTCCGACTCCATCAGGAGGTGGCTATCCGAAGAGGGTATCGAGGAAAGTAGAGGGTCTCTCATCGAGGGAGGACGCGAGCTGAGGAGGCGTGGCGGAGCTGGTATTCTCGCCGAGATGCTGCTCGATGAGCTGTCGGGAGATGATGCTGTCATCGACTCGATACGAACTCCTGGTGAAGTCGAGGCCCTGAGGGTTCGAGACGACTTCGTGCTCATCGAAATTCTAGCCGGAACTGATTCACGCTGGCAGCGCTCTAAGGAGCGGGCTCGGCCGGGCGACCCCTCTGACAGAGCCACCTTCATCTCGCAAGAGAAGTCAGAGGAAGTGGCTCTCGATGCTGCAGGCCAAGCATTGGTGGCAACAGCAGAACTAGCCGATCTGGTCCTTTTCAACAACGGCTCTTTAGAGGATTTGCACGGCAATCTAGAGGAACTAATCGAGAGGCTGCCCTAGGCCTGTCTGACTGTGATTCCGGCCTCTTGCATCATCCCCATGGCAATGCCGAAGTCCTTCTTCCAGCGTTCGGGAATATCGATATCTGCAGGATAAACCACTTCGGAGACTCCAGCTTGTATGAGCGAGCGCGTGCAGCGCGTGCACGGAGGCCAAGTGACGTAAGCGGTGTTCCCCTTGAGAGAGATACCGGTCCTCGCTGCATGCATTATGGCGTTCTCCTCAGCGTGGCATATTAGTGGGTACTTCTGCTCACGGTCCTCGAGTCTCTCAGCATCGTCCTCGATGCCACGCGGGAAACCGTTGAACCCAGTCGAGCGGATTTCCCTATCCTCTCCAACTACGACGCACCCGACCTTGGTTGAGGGGTCCTTGCTCCAAGCTGAGATGTGTGCAGCCAAATCGAGAAATCTTCTGTCCCACTTATTGCTCATATCTACACCTTTCTAGACGTCATTGTCCGGTTGATCCTCAGTCAGGCTCGGGTCGTATCCTTCCCATAATTTCGGATTTGAGTAGCAGTCGGGGTCGTCTTCGTCGGCTTGACCGCCGTTGTCATTGTCAATCCCGTCTCCACAGTTCCCGACTCCGCTATCGCCCCTCTTGGACAACAACTCGTCTACCCCTCCGGAGGAGGCTACTGCAATCAGAATACCGAGAAGAACCAGTGTGAGGGCAATCAGGATGATTTTTGACGCCGAGTCCTTCGACTCCACTACGACCCTGACTTCGACCTTGTCTTCCTTATCCTCGGACATGTGATGCGAGCATCTCAGCAAGTCATCCTACTTGGGTTCTTAGTGGACTGTCAACTCGTCCCAGAGATCCAATCCGTCCCTATCAACGACATATCCGAGCAGGTCTCCGATGAGGTAAACGCTGCCGATGACTAGCAGTTCGGACTTGAGCTCTCTCGCCATCTCTCCTCCCATTTCAAAGGCCTTCTCGGGATTCCTCTCCACATTATTGAGGGTGTGAATCACACCCATGCTCTCCAGTGTCGTGGACAGTTCCTCGACGCTGACAGAGGGATCTCTACCGCTAGTCGTCTCGGTCAAGATAAGTCGGATGAACCTGTCCTCCTTACGGAACGCAGCAACGACCGGTTCGAGCGTGGCTCTCAAGTCAGCCTTCTTGCTCAATCCTAGCAGGACTACGCTGGGACTGACTACCTCAGCGAGGTCACTGGCGAGGCTCTCTGCGTTGTGCGCGGCGCTCAGGTGTGTCACCACGCCGTCCATCCAATCCTTCCCATAACCTGCCGAGCGACCAGGCCAGAAGCAGTTCTCCGTGAGTGCTTGCCACCCAAGATGCGCGGCCGTGGCCTCGACCATAGCCGAGTAGCTAGACCATTTCGAGCCGGTTTGGGACCTAGGCAACCAGGACAAGTCGTCCCCTGCTGTCCCCTCGATGACTCGCCTGACCAGCAAATCATCGTGCTGCAGTGCTATGAGAGGAACTCCGGGTCGATGTATGGCCGCCTTCTCGGCGGCAATCTCAGCGAGAGTATCGCCTAGGAACTCGCTGTGCTCCTTCGAAATAGTGGTCAGGATGCATAAATCTGCCTCGACCATCCTAGTCGCATCGAGCCGCCCTCCCAACCCAGTCTCGATAATGCCACGCTCTATTCCAGCCTCACTGAATGCAATCATCGCAACGAGAAAGGTTGTCTCGAAATAAGTCGGGCTGCACTCTGGATCCATTTCGGCAGCGTCCCTAACGGAACTGAGCAGTTTGTCGAATGTCTCAGGTGATATTGGTCTGCCGTCGATTCTGATTCTCTCCTCGACGGTCACCAGATGCGGTGAGGTGAACAGCCCGGTAGTGAGCCCGCTGGCACAGGCAGCCGCAGACAGCTGGACGCATACAGATCCCTTTCCGTTGCTACCAGCGACATGAATTGAAGGGAAGTCAAGATGTGGATTTCCTAGTCTGGAGAGAAGTGTAGCGCAGTTCTCCAAGCCCAGTTTTACTCCCATTAACATCCGCTCGTCGAGCCAGTCTCGGTCACTCATTCGGATTCCCCACTCCCAAGCAGCGCCCGGGCGTGAACGGGTCAAGGTGATATGGGCCTTGAAGTTCGTGGGAGCATGGACGGAAGCGAGCCCGGTAGTGTGCTCGAAGTGATGCGGCAGCAGTGGGCATCGATGGCGGGCATGGGGGGCATGTTCGTCGGCACGATTCTACTAGGCCTCAGCATCCAGCCAATTTACGATGTTGACGAAGTCAGAGCCTTCGGAGCGGAAGGTGCGTCCAAGGGCGGCTATGTCGCCTTGGAACTGTTATTCATCATGATTTTCACAGTGCTGATTATCTGGTTGGCGCGAAAGGGCCTAGATTTCGTAATCAAAGTCATTGTGATGTTAGCCTTAGGAAT
>DAGM01000050.1:0-5480 GCA_002495735.1 Euryarchaeota archaeon UBA54 | reverse complement strand
CAGTTGGGGTACTCGTCGGCGCCGCAGTCATCACGCTGATTGGGGTTTCATTCGTTCCCGTACTCATCATCGCGTTCATGATCGCAGCGGCAGTATACGACCACTGGGCAGTCAACAGTAGCAAGCACATGCTCGAACTGGCTGACACGATGATCAAGAACAAGCTCCCAGTGCTGTTGGTTGCCCCTAAGGGGAGGGGTTATTCCTTCATTGAGGAAGATGAACAAGTGATGCGCNNCATTGTGATGTTAGCCTTAGGAATGAGTCTCTTCTACATCGTGTGGCCATACGTATGGTTGTTATTCTACATACTAGGAATCTCATCTAGCAATCTAATCTTAGGTTCTTCAATAGCAATTTGCATATCTCTAATGGCGACGTTAGTAAAATATCCAGAGTGGTATGTAGTCAACACAGTTGGGGTACTCGTCGGCGCCGGAGTCATCACGCTGATTGGAGTTTCATTCGTTCCCGTACTCATCATCGCGTTCATGCTCGCTGCGGCGATATACGACCACTGGGCAGTCAACAGTAGCAAGCACATGCTCGAACTGGCTGACACGATGATCAAGAATAAACTCCCAGTTCTGTTGGTTGCCCCTAAGGAGAGGGGTTACTCCTTCATCGAGGAAGATGAACAAGTGATGCGCAGTGAGGTACCCGGAGATATGGATTGGGATGACCCAGCTCCTCACATCAAGCCGAAGAGCGGTGGCAGGGATGCCCTGTTCATGGGTTTGGGCGATATCATATTCCCGGGGATGCTGGTAATCTCATCCGTATCCTTCCTACCTGAATGGGGACCCGAGATTGGGACTATTTTCGGCACCATGCACGCGGGCCCTCTCGCTGTAGGCCTAGGTACACTGTTCGGCGGCCTGTGTGGCTATGTGGCACTGATGACACAGGTTGCTCGTGGTGAAGCGCAAGCTGGTCTGCCACTGCTCAACGGAGGCAGCATCCTGGGCTACCTAGTATCGGGCGTAATAGTAATCGGCCCGGCTGCCCTGTGGCAGGACATCTCGTTCCTGTGAGTTCAAACGCCGATTGGTTGAAGGGTCGCTGACCAGCCCTGAGGGCTGGTCGCAATGCTAGACATCAGCATGTTCAGAGAGCATTCTGACGTCATCAGGGCTGACCATGACAGACGTGGGCTGACGCACGAGAGCATTGACGAGGTCATCCGTCTCGATGAGGAATGGCGTAGTACCAGGTACAATGCAGACCAGCTTCGGAAGGCTCGCAATGAAGCTGCGAGGAGTATCGCTGAGGCAAAGAAATCGGATGATTCGTCAGCCGCTGATGCGATATTGGCCGAAGTAGCCGACATCGGCGCCCAAATTGACAAGTTGGCGGAGCACTCGGACGAGTGCCTAGAGCAGCGCGACGCCTTGAGGATGAGAATTCCCAACATCCTACACGCTGAGGTGCCAATAGGCGAGGACGACCAGAAGAACACCCTGCACAGCATGCACGGAGAGAAGGTCGAACTGGATTTTGAGCCGCGTAACCACAATGACCTGATTGAGATGAATGGCTGGGTCGACCAAGCGCGCGGGGCCAAAGTCGCTGGCAGCCGCTTCTACTTCATGCAGGGCGATCTAGCTAGGTTAGAGATGGCGTTACAGCAGTACGGTGCTGATTTCCTCAGAGGTAGGGGCTACACGCTTGTACAACCTCCTCTGATGATGAACCGGGACGCCTACGAGGGTGTCACCGACCTAGCGGATTTCGAGACCGTGATGTACGGCATAGAACCCGACAATTACTACCTCATCGCTACCAGCGAGCACCCCCTCACCGCAATGCGGATGGACGAGATAATCGAGCCCAGCGAGTTGCCGATAAGATTGGTAGGAGTCTCGGCCTGCTTCCGTCGCGAGGTTGGTGCGCACGGATTGTCTGACCGTGGCATCTGGAGAGTTCACCAGTTCACCAAAGTAGAGCAGATCGTAATCTGCCATCCAGACGACTCTTGGGGTCACCACGAGGAGTTGTTGGGCAATGCGGTGGACCTGTGGGACAATCTCGGACTGCACTACAGAGTTGTGAACATCTGCACAGGTGACATGGGTACAGTGGCGGCGAGGAAGTACGACCTCGAGGCGTGGCTGCCCGGAGCGGGGGACTACAAGGAGGTCGTCTCGTGCTCGAACTGCACCGACTATCAGGCCAACCGTCTGCGCATGAGGTACAGAACCACTGAGGGCAACGAAACGGTGCACACGCTGAACTCCACAGCGATAGCAACCAGCAGAGCACTGGTCGTGATATTGGAGCAGAATCAGATGAAAGATGGACGCGTCAGCGTACCCGAGGCCCTCAGGCCCTACATGGGCGGCCAAGAAACCCTAGAGCCGCTTCACTGAACCGCCGCTTCACTGCGGCGCTTCATCCTGACAAGTAGTGCCACTACCAGTATCACTACGAAGGCTGAGATGAACGGTATCAGGATGGCGATTAGTGTGAGGGCCACGCTGGCGACGTTCTCACCTGTGGCGACAGCAGAGTTGCCCAACCCGAAGGTGAAGGTCGAACTCAGGCTGCGAGTCGCGACTGTGGCTGACTGGATGGTGGCAGCCACACCACCACCGGCCACAATGGCGACCGCCCACTGGAAGATGGGGTCGGAACCCTCGAGAACTATTGCCGTCATCGCGACTCCAGCAAGGATGGAAGCAGGTGTTGCTATAGTGTCGAGAGCGTTGTCTATCCACGGTGCGTAGAAGCCCGCGAACTCGGCCACGGTGGCTATCCCTAGAACTACGATGGCCAGTGTGGAAGTGAAGAACTCGAACTGAGTTCCCACAAGATCGAGTTCGAGGAACCAGACGATGTCGAGTCGCGCCGCCACAGACAGCAAGAATGGTGGCAGGAATACTCTGAACCCCGATGCTGCTGCTAGGCTTATCCCCATCAGGGTGGCCATGATTACAGCGGTCGCCTCCATGTACAGCCGACCTCGGGACTCGATATTAACCCAGACCCGGCCTCAATCCCCGATTTCAACGAGTGTTGCTCCCATCTCCACTCGGTCACCCACCGAATAGTGCAGCTTGGTAATCTCGCCCGCTAGTGGAGCCTGTATTCTATGCTCCATCTTCATCGCCTCCATCACCACTAGAGCCTGTCCCTCACGGACCCTCTGGCCCTGCTTGACAAGGATCTCCAGTATCGTACCCGGCATCGGCGCCGATAGTCCACCTTCAACTGATTTGTCCTCGGAACTGCCGGGCTCGTGCATGCGTACCACGTGAATTCGTCCGTCAAGGTGAATCCACCAGTCATCTCCAAGTTTCGCAACGTGTGCTAGGTGCAGTGTTCCAGCAATCTCCACCCTGAGCCGCCCGTGCTGATTTGCACGCGAGATGCTAACATCTGGGGAATTGACGGCGAGGCCATCAAGATTCAATGAAGAGAGGCTAAGAAAGCCTTCTGAATCTGATACACTAGCGGTGTAACGCCCTGTGCCCTCTCCTACGCTCCACTCCATTTTGCACCTCAGGGAAACGACCTCGTCAGGGTCCTGAACGGATCTCCAGGATGCCCTGTGTGCTCGTCTAATGCTCCCAGTTCGCCATCGGATGGGGCTCGTTCAAGCCCGAGTCTCTGAGCCGCGCAGGCAACGGCCACTAAGACCGCGGGCTCGACTTTGGTATGTGAGAATCCGGAAATATCGGAAGAATCTAGGAAGTCGGTTGTCACACTGCCAGTGGTGAAGGCTTGGTGTGCAGCGACATCGCGCAGGAAGCCGATGTTAGTCGTAACTCCGAGAGCAATAAGGTTGGACAAGGCTGTATCGAGCCTTCGTAGGGCTGCTCTGCGCGTCGGCGCATGGACGATTAGTTTGGCTAGCATGGGGTCGAAATCTATGGTGACGGTATCTCCTTGCCTCACTCCCGAGTCAACCCTGATTCCAGGGCCTTGCGGAGTCTTCCATGTCACTAAGCGTCCAACACAGGGCAGGAAGCCGCGGGACGCGTCTTCGGCGTATACGCGCGCTTCGATTGCGTGTCCACTTAGACCTACGTCTGCCTGAATAATACCTAGAGGCAAGCCGGCAGCGACCTCAAACTGCTTGAGGACTAGGTCGATGCCAGTGGTCATCTCGGTGACAGGGTGCTCGACCTGCAATCGGGTGTTCATCTCGAGGAAGTAGAACTCACCCCTAGAGGATAGTAGGAACTCTACCGTGCCAGCTCCCTCGTAGCCGACCGACTTTGCAGCCTTGACGGCAGCAGCTCCCATGGCCTGACGGAGTTCTGGATCTACAACAGGAGAGGGGGCCTCCTCGATTACCTTCTGGTGTCTGCGCTGCAGTGAGCAGTCTCTCTCGTTGAGGTGGATACAGTTGCCGTGCGAGTCGGCTAGAATCTGGACTTCGATGTGCCTCGCGCCAGTGAGGAGGCTTTCGACATAGATGGTTCCGTCACCGAAGGCCGCCGAGGCCTCACGCGAGGCTGCCTCGTACTCAGTCCTGAGCATCTTTGGCTTCTGTACTGCTCGCATTCCTTTTCCTCCACCGCCGGCACTGGCCTTGAGCAGCAGAGGATACCCCACTCTAGCGGCACATGCCGCCAATGTTCCCAGATGGTCTGCTCCGTCGGGCACGGTCAGTTCCTCGCCCGGGATTACCGGCACGCCTGACTCAATCATCTTAATTCGTGCCGATATCTTGTCGCCCATTGTCGAGATAGCCTCTGCCGGAGGGCCAATCCAAACCAGCCCTGCGTCGGCAACAGCGCTGGCGAAATCGCTTCTCTCGGACAGGAAGCCATAACCGGGGTGAACTGCATCAGCTCCGCTGCTGAGGGCAGCGGATATGATGGCCTCTGAGTTCAGATAGGTGTCAGCGAGGGTCTCGCCGGAAATGTGGACTGCCTCGTCGGCCACCTCAACGTGCAGTGATCCTGCATCGGCGTCCGAGTATACGGCCACGCTGCCGAGACCGGCTTCTCTGGCGGCCTGCAGCACTCTGACCGCTATCTCTCCCCTGTTTGCAACCAGCACAGTGGAGAATGGCCGAGGAGCGGTGCTGAATGGGCCTGCTGTCATGCTTAACCGTCCTGATCTTCCGGTGACCAGGCTGGTGGTCGGCGGTCAAGGAATGCTGACAACCCCTCTTGACCCTCGGGTGATCCTCTCATCTCGCTAGTCTTGTCCAGCGTCCACCGACGCAGGTCCTCATCAGTACCGCGCCAGTTATCGAGGGTCTGAGTGAGGCTCTTGGCCTCGGTGACTGCCACTGGGCCAGTGCTCATGACCGTCGCAATTGTTGCGTCGACCATTTCTGCCGTCTCTTCCAACGAAGTGGATACCTGATCGACCATGCCGATATTCAACGCCTCATGCCCATCGAAGTGCCCTGCGAGCATGGCTAGTCGACGGAACTGAGCGCTGCCCACACGACGGTATACGTAGGGGCCAATCACCGCTGGCAAGATACCTAACTTCGCCTCGGACAGTGCGATTCTAGAACT
>DAGM01000045.1:11514-12350 GCA_002495735.1 Euryarchaeota archaeon UBA54 | reverse complement strand
CGGCATGACGGTGTGGTTCTCCGAGCCAGCCAGCGACTACGACTCCGACGGCTGTCACGACGTTGCAGAGGACATGGATATCGATAACGACGGCGTGCTCGATGAGGTCGACCAGTGCCCTAGGGGCATGTTGGGATGGATATCCACACCGCTCAACGACTGGGACTCGGACGGCTGTCATGACGACTTTGAGGACAATGACGATGACGGTGATGGACTGTCCGATTGGTCCGACGACTGCATCCGCAGCTCGACGTCACCTCAATCACACATCGATGCCGACGGTGATGGCTGTGACGACAACACCGAGGACGACGATCTCGATAATGATGGCATCAAATCAGCCTTCGACAACTGCGAGGACGACCCTTCCTCGGACTGGGTCTCGACTCTCGCAACCGACTATGATTCGGACGGCTGCGAGGACTTAGTGGACTACGACGACGACGGCGATGGTATTCCCGACGACGTGGATCAGTGCCCGACCAGCATTTCGGTCAACTCCGACTACGACAGAGACGGATGCGATGACGAGACTGAGGACTGGGACGACGATGGTGATGGAGTTCCCGACACTAGGGATAACTGCCCGTTGGGCTTAATCAACTGGGATTCTTCCTCGGACAGCGACATCGATGGCGATGGGTGTATGGACTCGCTCGAAGACGATCACGTTTCCGGCAAGATACTGCATACTATGCGCAGCAACGCCTTCATGATACTAATCATCAGCAGCGCAACGGTCCTTATGCTCGCAGGAATGGTTCTGACAGCACAGCGTGGACGAGGCAGACTCGGGTTCGCCGACCAGACTTGGGCTGTCAACGATGCAATGC
>DAGM01000045.1:7414-11109 GCA_002495735.1 Euryarchaeota archaeon UBA54 | reverse complement strand
AGGCAATCGTGGAAAACGAGGAAAGGGCACGCCGAAAGAGAAACTGACTGCTATTGAGCATCTGTGAAGTATTTTCATAACCTCATCGATTCACTCGCTAACTGAGGGGCGTGTAGTGAGGGCAGTCAGGGTCGAGTGCGCCATGCCTTCAATCGAGCATGAACCGATGGCGCAGGCAGCCCTACGGGCTGTGAGTTGGGATTACCGCGGAACTCTTGATCAGATTGACGGTAGGATGCGTGTGATGTGTGAGTGCATAACCGTGGACGGAGGGTGCCCAGCACCAGGATTCCGCATAGGCGGCATTTCAGTCGTCGAGATTCTCGAAGAGTGGTCCTCGGACTACCTGACCCATCATCTCGTCGTACTGGACTTCGATTCGGACATGATTGGGCGATTCTTCCACTCCAGAGATCTGACTCTGATGGCTGGCACTAACTTCACCTCCAGTGGCTTGGTCGTTCAAGTAGCAGGCAGACAGGCCTCAATGGTGTCATTCCTGAATGCGATTAGGAAGGCAATACCTGTAGAGAGAGTCACGACAGCGAAGACCTCTGAGGGAATAGTCCCGAAGGGTCCCACTTTACAGCAGCACAGGATAATCAAGGTTGCTCACCGTCACGGTTGGTACGAGGCCCCAAAGAGAATCTCAATCAGGGGCTTGGCCTCAAAGCTGGGTCTGTCCAAGTCCACAGTGGCAGAGCAGTTAGTCAAGGCAGAGAGCGAGATTGTAGGCGGATTCCTGAAGAAGTTGCGATAATCAGGCGAATGAGTCCAATCTCGTCTGTCGACTCCTCTTGACGAACCAGTTGTTACGCAAGTCGTCTGGGGCTGATACCCTAGGGGCGACGTAGTCGATAGCGTGTTTGAGCGAATCAAACTGCCTCGGAGGCAGCTTCATCGCCTCGCGAACGGTCTCTCTGATCAGCCAGACTCCTACTGGCGCCCAGTATTCAGGACCGATGTCCCGCCAGATGAGGCAGGCCCCCGAGCGCCGCATCGAATCCATATGCTCGAGTACACCCAGTCTAGCCGAGTAGTAAGCGCCAGTTATCTGGTGCGCGTACTCATTGCGCGGCTCGAGGTCCTCCCAATCCCCTAGCACCTTTCCTGTACCGGTCCAGACGCTGCCTCGAGTCCAGGCCTCTAGCATGTGGAAGGCCCACAGGCCAGGTGTGAGGATGATGTGGAACACGTTGTCGAGATAGGTGGCCTCGTAGACCAGCACTTTGTCGAGCGAAGGGTGGTCCCTGACTCTCTCCCAAAGCCGCTTTCCAAGCATGTCGTCAGTAGCCGTGATGCTCCACCGCGTGGGAACCAACTTCCTACTGTCTTCTCGGCCGAGAAGACCCGAAGAGAGGAGGCGAGATATCTGAGCTTCTCCAATTGAGGCCTCAGTCAGTTCACCCATCGCATCGGCAGCCAGCAGGTCATTCTCGTTGGCAACCGAATCTACTTTCCTCGGGATGCTGGCATGACCGACGACCTCGGCTCGTAGCACCTCTCCAGAGGGGCCGAGGGGAGTACTCATGCTGTCGAAGGTGGGACTCCTCCCTACCATGATTGGCCTAGCGAAGTCAAGCTCCACATCCACGCTCTTCTCGGCCATAGCAATCTCCTGCGTGGTCTCCAGCATCGCGCCGGGCGAAGCGGTGCTGCCGACAGGCATCACGTTTCCACCAGTGATGAGATTGGCGTGTCGGGCCGCAACCTCCTCTAGAGGCCTTCCGAACAGGTCGGCAGGATCACCGCTGGCCAAAGGCACGTCATCGGAGTCTTCTGGGATCCAAGCCGCGCTAGGACCCGCCCTTACATCAGGGTAGCCGTACCTGCCTACGAACAGCGACGGCGGGCTCGGCCCGACCAGCTCACTGACCGAGCCCGATTGCACCACAGGGAGCCTTCCCCGGATGTCAGCGAGCAGGGGGCAAGGGGAGATGCCACACATACCCCGAGTACCCCGGCATTCAATGCACTCCGGAAACATCACCATGAAATCGCAATCGGATGCTCTTAGGCATACTGCTCTGCGAACGCAGGTAGGCGGCATTCAAAGGGACCATTCCTCTCCGGCAGGCGGGGAGAGGGATGGCTCGGATTCCAGCGGTCATACTGCAGCATTTCATCGGCCTTTCGGACTACGAGCGCAAGCTGGCCATAGACAAGGCATCCAGAGAGCTTGGCATGACTGTCGAGCAGATCGAGGTCGAGATAGAAAACTTTCAGAGCGACGGCTTCAAACAGGGTCAATCCACCGATACACCTCCTGTTGAAGCGCCACGCAAGGAGTCTATTTTCAAGAGACCCAAGAAGCAGAAAGAGGGAGGTCCGGAGTTCGTAGGCGACTCCCACAGATACCGATTCCGATACGACCCCAGCGTGGCCGGAAAGGCCCGTCAGGACAAGGCGACCCAGGCCATCGCCTGTCCGCATTGCAAGGCCGCGCTCGGAATCCCAGAGAAACGCCCAATCAGGGTCACATGCCCCGCGTGCATGATGGACTCGACCTTCGAGGACTGATTAGACTCCCCAGAACCGGTTCTCTCCAAAAGTGCCCTCGTCCTCAGTCACCGATTGCACGGCTGTCCTCAGAAGGTAGTACCCGATGATTGCGAACACTGGCATCCCCCAAGTGTCCGAGACGCTCTGGTAGTCGAGGCTGAAGTCCGACCCCCCCATCTCTATGAGTACGACCACCAGTGCGGCCTTGGCAAAGGCATACACTACACCCCCCAGACCCAGCAGTAGTACGCTGCGTCCGGTGAAGCTACCCTCCTTCCACCTCAGCACTCCCAGAGAGAGAGCGAACGAGAAGGCGGAGACGATAATCCAAGTGAGAGCCTCGTTGATGGCGATGGCCCAGACGGCTACGTCTCTGTTCACCGCGTCGACATTGAATTCACTGCCCAGCCGGGCTACGTATCCGTCAATTTCGATGTTCGTGGCTGAGAAAACCTGGTAGGCGGTGAGGACGGATAGCAGCACCGAGACGATTGAGAGTCCCCAGAGCAGAGACGACCATATTCCTCCGGTGGCGCTCTCTCGCATGTCAATCATCAGACGCTCCAACTGCTGTTCCCAGCCGAGCCCCTTGGCGAACAGCCAGATGCCGATGAACAGGGGCATCGCGCCGATGAGAGCGCCACCACCTGGGATGATGAGGCCAAGCCCGATAATCATCAAGAAGATGGCGACAGGAACCAGCAGCTTGGCTCTCCAGCGTGGGTCATCGATGGCCTTAGCAATGTAGTAGTAGGTACTCTCGATGCCCTTGGACTGTCTCACAATCACCTTCTCAACGTGATCGACGCGCACCCTTGAGGTGATTATGGGAAGAGAAGCCTCATCATCCGCTCCGTCGGTGATTAGGACGGCGGAGTCTGGTTGGAACTCTTGGATGACCTCATCCAGTTGCATCGCGACAGCCCGGTCGCTGCGCGGACCAACCCGGACATCGCCTGTAAGTAGGGCGATTTCTATCTCGTCGTCACCCTGAGCGTTTTCAACTAACCTGTCGTGGTGATGCAGGGCACCAAGGATGGCGTTGGTGTCCGATTCCTCAGGATCGGCTATGCCCAGACGCAGAGCAGCTGTCAGGGTGGCCTTGCGACCGATGACGGGACCTCTGATGCCAGCCTTAACTCCAAGGTCGTTGTCCCGGTCGACAGTCAGTACGAGAGTCCTCACCATGCCTA
>DAGM01000045.1:5298-7019 GCA_002495735.1 Euryarchaeota archaeon UBA54 | reverse complement strand
CGACGACTTCGGGCTCTTCCGCGGCCTGCGAACTCTCGCGATAGCGGCTGCGCTGCTTGGCTCTGATGTACTTCAATGGATGACTCAACCACTCTTGGTCGCAGAGCCTGTCGTCACCAGGCTGTACCGGGCATCTCGCAGAGGTCTTCAAGGCGGAGCAACCGTGCGGTGTGTAGTCGCGCTCGTAGATTTGGTTCACTTGGTATGAGGTGGTGTCCGCACTGTAGTCAGGTGCGTTTGCAAAGAACGAGCATGTCTGTTCCTGCGACATCCCAATTGATTTTGAGAAGGCAGCTAGAAACACCCTCCCGACATGGTTTACGTTTACTCCTTGGTTCAATTCCGAGACCGCCGACTCGAAGCACGGCGGCCAGTCATCTCTAACCGCAGCCGTCATCGGCATCTCTGCCTGTACGCGCTCTGAGAGTAGCCCGGTGATGCGCTCAACCGGATCGGCGAACAGAGCCGCGAACTCTTCGCTCATCCTGTCCATTCTGTCTGTGCAGGTCTGGTTCAGGTTCTCTCTAATCCTCTCTTTCAGTAGCCTCGCAGTACGCTGCCTACTATTCTCTCCCGCAGCTGCATCCATGCAGACCCATCCCTTGATGACCGGCCGATTGGCCAGATGCCAGTATGCGCCCGATATTCTCGGGCACAGTTCTATGAAGTCGGCCATCGGAATCCAGTAAATCACCTCGGCAGATCCTGAGCCCCTCTCGCTCCTGATTCCTGACAGGTAGGAAGCAGCCAACAACTCAAAATTCTCCGAGTCCATTCCGAATAACTGGTCGGCCCTAGTCGCCTCACCTTCTATCCACCGGGCCAGCAGCCTCTCGTTGAAGGAGGCGCAGACGACTAGCATAGCGTGTAGGAACGAAAGCACTTCGGTCATCCTACCTATCTCTGTCGACATGTCGACAGTAGTCGCGATGTCAGCACCGTCCTTGTGCATCACACTGTCGAGGAGGCGTAGTCGCCCCTGGGTCCTAACGTCCTCCAACCAAGGCTCGTCTATCAGGTCCTCAACCGAGATTCCATTCTTCTCAAGCACGCTGCGCATGTGCTCCCTGCCTTGGGGTAGGAAGGGATAGCGAGCTAGCAAGACCTCGTCCTCCACTGATGGCAGTGCAAACGGCATCGGCATTGACAAGCATAGGGCCGCGAGGGTTATTCAACACTCACCGTGTCCTTCTACTGGAGTGAGGCTAGATGGACCGACCGACCGACCTGCTTCCAGTCGTCGACGAACTGCTTGCCATCCAGACGGAGGTCCGCGAGCACTTCGGATGGAAACTCGATCCCGATTCCAACAGTGCCCTGTCCATGCTCAAAACGGTCGAGGCGTCGGAGATTAATGCCTGGACCCGACCTCGTAGGGCCGCCACAGTGGCCGGCCTGATTCGGAGGATGGTACTCAGGCCCACAGAAGTGGCAGTCCTTGGTGCCGCTGTAGAGGCCGAAGAGGTTCTGCGAGTGCTGGAGCGACCAGTCCTGCTGGTCGCAGCCGACGGCTCCGCAGGCGTACTTTCGACGCTGCCCGACTCGACGGCGGAGCGAGCCTGGTCACGATTGGCATGCGTCGTTAGTGATGGTGACGGTGGCCAAGGAATCATCGAGGCGGTCAAGCGGGGGATACCGGTCTTCTTGCACGCCCACGGTGACAACGTCGCTGAGTGGGAGTCATTACTGGAGATAGCTGCGGGGGCATCAACACCCTCGCC
>DAGM01000045.1:0-4890 GCA_002495735.1 Euryarchaeota archaeon UBA54 | reverse complement strand
TGGTCCGATCTATGGGCGTGCCTAAGGAAGCAATCACGATGTTGGGTACTAGGACCGATGTCGTAGGCAGGTGGTCTGGAGCGACCGATGCTGAGACCAAAATGGAGAAGCTTCAGTGGATGGACAAGGTCCTACGGGCCCTAGAAATCGAGTACTAGACAAAGTCGTTGAGCGTCATCACAGTGACCGTGTCGTCGTTGAACAGAGAATCAACGCTGTCAGTCATCCAAGCGACGCGCTGCTTGGTATAGTCGTCGACGCCGTACCTCTCAATGACGTTCCGAGTAATCTCGATGTACTTGCGAACTGCTCCCTCGGAGACCGTCAGAACGACATTGCCTCCGCACAGGGTGCTGCCACCGTCTCTCGAGCTGACCAGACCACCGCCCATCGAAACGGTCTGGATGCATTTGCCCGCTAGCGGCATCCTGCGGTACGAATGGGCACATTTGACGCAGCGAACTTTCTGACGTGTGAAGGCCATGAGGTTTCCACGCAAGTCAGGAAGGAAGTGAGATTCGATGACCTGCGAGGCTACGCGCTGCGCTCTGACAGGTCTCAAATCAGTTCCGAGAGCCAGTTGAGCGAGCATCTTGTCCTCCATCGTCTTGAGGGTCTTGTACGACGAGTTCTTCGGGCCGGCGTCGAGTCGGCCCGAGTCATGGGTCCAGCCGTACCCACGAATCTCCCCCACAGTGCCAATCCTGTTACTAACCAAATCGACAATCCCTTCTATCTCGCTCGGGTGTGGCTGCGACTTTGTCGCCTCGTAGAAGGCTTGGTTGTAGGACCATGAACAGTCGACGTTGAGAGCCTCCTTGTCAATCTCGCTTGGATTGATGCGTGTGCTCAGCACCAGCGGAGCATCCATCCGACCGCCCCTCCCCGCGGGTAAAATAGACTTGGAGAAGTTCAACAGACCGTCTAGCAGCATCATCAAGCTGTCCTCATCACCGTCGCAGTTGCGCCGCTTCGCGGCGTGGAACAAGGGATGAGCATATCCAGCGGAGGCACTGGTCCAACCGATGATTCGACACAGCACACCGCCAGATGTGTGCGGTGCGAGGCCGATAGCCAGATGCCCCACCAGATCAGACTCGTCAGCGACCTCGTAGAAGGGCTCCATCCCGTAGAACCGTACCAGCAGGTCGTCGACGAAGCGGCATGTGTTCAGGAGATGGTCCTTGGCTAGGATAGAAGGCACGAAGTCCTGGGGTAGCAGCTCGAGCATCTGATCATCCGATTTGAGAGGTGCACCGAAGATGTCGTGAGAGTATCCTAGATCATGCAGTCTATTCCAAGGAGTGGCTATCTCACTAGGCTTGAAGTGGGTAATCGGAACATCGCTCATGTCGTAGCGCGAGGTGCCATCGCGGAACACTGAGACCCCATGCTTTGCTCGCAGTATCCCCTTTTCGATTGGTTCAGGGGTCTGTCCTATCGATATCAGGACCTTGACCGCCTTGATTCTTTTCGGCACTCTATCGAGTCCGAGCGCGCGCCTCTTGACCTCTAGAATACCACCAAGTGGAACACTGGTCCTCTGCCCCATCCTGCGCCTGAAATGCCCGCTTCGGCGCTTACTCACCTGAGTGCGTCCTCCGCACTCAACCGCCTCTCCTGAGACCAGTCGGTTATGGCATCTCAGATGTGGGGACTCTTGCCCGCACTTGACGCACAAGCGTGGCCCCATCTCGACTCGGATGACGCCCTTGCCGGCGGCCTGACCCAGCAGTCGCTGCGGCCCACCGTTCTCGCCTATTGGGTACAGAGCGTGAACCATCGGTTTCATCTCACGCACTCCGGCCTTCTCCGGTCGACCCATGCGTGAGCCCACCCTGCAGGGTGCAGAGTCCTCCCAGCGTAGTGTGGAGAGACGCCTGACTAGCCAAAGCGAACGTTCGACTTCATGTTCGTCCAGTAGAACCTGCGCAGCACGAAGGGCTGTGGTATCGGCGGGGCCGGGGTCGGTGATCTCCTCCGCAGCAGCCTTTCCAACGGCATCGGTATCCTGTATTCCGAGCCCCTCCTGTCTCGCTGCTGTCTCGGACTTCATTCTGACGACCGCTCGACGACCATCCAAATCTTCCTGACGAGCATTCTCTTGTGCGATGACCGCCGTCGCTTCGCGAATCCTGCCTACTCTGTCGTCGATGTGCGGTCTGGCCTCGACTGCGATACGCACAGCCCCACTGCGAACCTCGAGACCGAGTCCCTCAACCAAACCCTCCCAGTGCGATGACATCACGATGTCATCTCCTTCGTGGTGGTGCTCGACCCCGAGGGTCATCAGAACAGATTTCAGGATGCCGTGGTTGTGCACCATGGTCCACCGGGGCCAGACCCCGGTGGAGGGGGTTGGTAGCCCAATGTCTTCGATGAAGGCGTCTGGCGACCAGGCGGCGGCGCCATCGTGTAGGCGCAGTGCTCCGTTCTCGATGGACGAGCCCACAAGCGCCTCGATGACTGTCGGGGCGAACGACATTGGCATGTCCGACCACCACAGGTTCCAGGGAGGAGGGACCGCCGCACCATATTCCAGATTCATGGCCCGAGCAGATTCCCACTTCATATCCAAATCGCGCAGATATAGGGACCATTCTCGCCGGCGCCAACTACGGTCTAGAGAACTCTCACCGCCTCGCTCGATTGCGCCATTGAATGGTAGCCCAGGTGGTAGTTCGGACCTTTCGACCCCGAGTATCTGAGCGAATCCGTCGACCTTGTCGGGGTGGTCTAGGGAATCCGCGAGGTCGGCTGCCCACCAGTCCCTGTTGTAGGCCGAGGGGACGAGGTCCTTGTTGTTCTCAAGGAATTCGCCAAAGCCAGACAATATCTCTCCTGAGTCCCAGATGCTGAGAACTTCATGAGAGCATTCCTCCCATTCCTCGGGTGTGGAAATTCTGAGGAAGGAACCGTCTCTGAGTAGGACTGTGGGTCCGTCGATATCGACGCACGGGGTGACTGCGCAAGCCTTGCCAGGTCGTTCTGTCTTCATCTGAGTCCCCACGGATAGGAATCCTCCCAGAGCCTGCATCGAGACCGGGTTCACCCCGGCGGCGGCAAGCCCGGAGGCACGACTCCTACCATATCTCAGTCTGAACCCACCGGGCTCGCAGGGCTCGCCGAAGACCGGCCGTCCGGCGATGACGTCCTCCATGTATCGACTCACTTTGGCAATCTCACGCTTCTTTACGCCACTATCATCATCGGTTTTGCCCTTACCAACGAACTGGGCTATGAAGTCCCATCCGGGTATCTCCAGCCTCGTGGTGTGCTTGAGGATCTTCGGGGCCTTGAGGCATAGCCCCTCCCCGATGACCAGCATCACACCTCCTCGAATCCTTGTACGATGCGAGCCATTAGAATTCACAATGTTGCGGACTTCCTTGTAGCCCGCGCACTCCTGCTTCTCAGTCTCCTCTCCGTTAATCATCACCGGGCAAGCCCTCACGATGATTTCTATCTCCTCAGGGGGAGGCTTGTACTGCAGGCCGACGCGGTACAGACCGAACTCCTCCTTGACCCGCTCCACTTCAGGTGTAGTCGGGATGTATCTGCCGATGCCGAGCTCACGACGAATCATGTCGCCAATCAGGACTCCCAGTGCCTGGGCTGTACCTCCTGCTGCTCGGATTGGGCCAGCGTAGTCTATCGATAGGAATTCGGAACCATCGGCGTTGTTCATGATGCGAACTTCGCCGATGCCCTCGAGTGGTGCCACCAGAACCGCTTCAGTCAGTACTGCGAGACCGACTCTCAGTCCGGAGTCTATGGCTGTGGTGATGTCACCGGTCCTAGCGTGCATCTTTCTTGCTACATCGAGCGCGATCTCGATGGCTGCAGGCTCTCTTTCGGAGGTTCTGAGAAGGTTGCGTAGATTATCCTCAATGTTCATCCCATCGAGATACTCCTCGAGCAACTTCTCGGTTCTGCTTGCGAGGTCGGTGGTGCGCGGAATCTCGATGTCTTCTGTGAAATCAAGACCTTTGGACCTGGCCTCGGACGCGATTAGGTAGACCTCGTCTGCTCGGCGGTCCAACCAGTTCTGGTATGACACACACTCGTCGCTCAGGCGTGCCTTTTCATACTCCGCGACATGCCTTTTATTCGAACTCATGTATACACGCTCCGCTGCCGAACATGCCCGTACTGTGGGGGGCCGTCCAAGAACATTCACTGAAATGCCCGCCAATTGACCTGTCCAGAGTGCGAACCTTCATCCGACCCCTGCCGAGCCGAAGCGAAGAAGAAGATGGCGTCAACCAGCGTGGATGAAGCGAGATCGAGACTGGTCGACAGGGTCCGTGACTTGGCTTATCTTCACTCTCCCGACGAACCATTCACACTCGCTAGCGGTCGTCAAAGCACTCACTTCTTCGACATGAAGCCGGTGATGATGGACCCTGACTGTGCCCATCTACTTGGCGTACTCATCCACGCCGAGATAGAAGATATCGGCGGTGTGGACGCGGTCGGTGGCCTCGAGCTCGGCGCAATCCCTCTCACTGGAATCGCTATTGCCAAGGCGGGCAGAGGATCTAGCCTGCGCGGCTTCCTCGTGCGCAAGGAGCCCAAGGGCCGCGGTGGTCGTAAGACCGGAAACCCTCCTGGTATTGAGGGATCGAGTCTTGCGTCTGGTGACAGAGTAGTGCTGCTTGAGGATGTGACCACGACCGGTGGCTCTGCTCTGCAGGCCGCTGCCCGACTCAGCGAGATGGGCTGCGAAGTCGCCGCATGTATCACCATCCTAGATCGCGAAGAGGGTGGGGCGCAGGCGTTCGCCGAGGCTGGAATAAATCTCCGACCTTTGATTCTGAAATCAGATGTCGCAGGTGGGTGAATGAGCCAGCACATCATCGACTCGAGCGAGCCCTACCATCCTGAGAA
>DAGM01000002.1:22528-23023 GCA_002495735.1 Euryarchaeota archaeon UBA54 | reverse complement strand
CCAACTGGTGAAGTTGACGGCATTGTAGGGCGCTATCAGCTCGTCGCCCGGGCCCATCACGCCGTCTTCGTTGTACCCGATAGTCCATCCTAGCACCTCCGATGTGTTCCAAAAGCTCGGGTCGGACACGCCTTGGGTAGTTGACCACTCAGAGAACATCTGAGTGTATCCAACTAGAGTGGTGTTGACACCCCAAGACACGCCGGTGTAGTAGTCGTAGGTGTGCCATCTCCAGTAGTGCTTCTGAGTCGGGTCGACACCGGTAGATGTGTTCTCGGCAACGAAGTACAGCATGTTTTCGTCGATGTCATCAGTAGGGTCCCAAGGATTACCCTCAGCGTCAACGCAACCAAGACTCCAGTACTCAGGGGCGCATTCTTGGCCATCTGGCACACCACCGCCGTCGGTATCCGGGTCCCTCCAATCAGTGCCAATCTGCTGCTCTATCGTGTCAGGGATGCCATCGCCGTCAGTATCAATTGGATTCAGATCATC
>DAGM01000002.1:0-22121 GCA_002495735.1 Euryarchaeota archaeon UBA54 | reverse complement strand
ACGTTCCACATGGTGTAGTAGGTGTCGAAGGTGCCGTTACCGCCAACTCCGAAAATCAATGAGCATCCGGTGGTGTTCTCGAAGTAATTGTTGAGACCGTCCTCATCAGTATCTAGGAGATTCTGACAGGGATTGCTCGGATCGGTGTCGTTGAGTATCTCATTGAGGTCATCGACTCCGTCCCCGTCGGTGTCGGACATGTTGGGCATCGACAGGTACCCCCAAGTTCCGAGACCCTCTTCCCAGTCCGCAAGGCCGTCGCCGTCGCTATCGAAGTAGTCGTCGTCGCAGTGCGGCTCGTTTATCGCGCCCCCAGTAGCGTCCCAACACCACGAGAAATTGAGGAATACCACAGTCGTGGCATCAGTCGGTTTGTCGGTGTCTACATTGCGCAGGGAGTCGAATATGATTGATTGATACCTAAAGCCAGTAAGACTGCCATTCGTGGAGACGTAATAGGCCATGGCAGCGCCTTGCTGTCTCCAGTCGACAGGGTTTGGATCCAATCCAGTAGTAGAGTTCAGAGTGAGAGCCGAGTTCGTCGAATCCCATGAGATAATTTGCCTGACTATCTGTTCGGTAGAGATGCAGGGATCGGTTGAATGCGCTAGAGAAAGTTCGTCGCCATCGTTTATTCCACCTCGGTCCGTGTCGGAGACATTCCACAGTGTGCAGGTCATATTCTCCTCCCAGTTGTCTATTCCGTCGTTGTCTATGTCGCCGGCGTCCTCAATTCTTGTCGGATCAGTCTCCCCGGGATCGACCACTCCATTGCCGTTGACGTCCTCCTCACCGTCGTCGAACTGATCTCCGTCGGTGTTGTTGTTGCGCGGGTCAGTAGCCTGAGGCGGGTCACCGTATGAGCCATTGACCTCAACTCCGTCCGAGATACCATCGCCGTCAGTATCGATAGCAGTAGGGTCGGTCAGTAGTATGAAGGCCTCGTAAGAGTCGTTTAGGCCGTCGCCGTCAGTATCGTTGTTGTTGGGGTCAGTCTGTGTGATGCTGTCAACCTCGGCGGTAAAAATAACACAGCCACCCGGTCCGAGGCCAAGGATTGGATTACACGGAGATTCCGTCGCGGTCATGTTGAATGGCCCTGGCCTGAAGTACTGGGTCGGCGGAGTGGTAGAACCGTTGCGAGTCCCCCAAGCAGGATTGACGTATTCCCACAGATTACCAAAGCCGTCTCCGTCGGGGTCACCGTTGGGGCCGTCCATGTTGGAGTTTGAGGTTGGGTCGAGGCCGTTGGCAACCTCCCATCCGTCGGGCATACCGTCGCCGTCAGTGTCCCAACCATCCGGATCCTCGTCAATGGCACCGTCACCATCGTCATCGTCACTGCTGCAGTCCGCATCGCCGTCGCCGTCGTTGTCGAAGGTGTCAACCAATCCATCCTTGTCGTTGTCCATCCCATCATTGCAGATGTTGCCCATCGGGTCCTCGTCCGCTCCATCTGAACCGGTCCCCTGGATAATCTGCATGGCGCTCTCCTCGTCCCAATTCCTTGTGGGCACGGTACCGTTCCACCACACTCCATTATCCAGCACTGAGGGAGTCGAGGACGAGTCCCATCCTACTGGGATTCCGTACTGGTACTCGTTGAGATTGGTGAAGCCATCGCCATCAGGATCTCCGGTGGAGCCGTTCTCCCCTGTAGATGAAAGCGGGTTCAAGCCATGCTGCCACTCCCATCCGTCGGGCAGCCCGTCGTTGTCAGAGTCCCAATCTTGAGGTTGGGTGTTGATGTAGAATTCGAGTCCGTAGGTAAGGCCGTCCCCATCGGCATCGGTGGAGGCTCGTGCCTCCCATACACCGAACTCAAGGGCGGCGTAAGACGAAAGCAGCAGCAAGGCGCTGAACATCAGCGCCGAGCGACGTTTACGTGACATCTCAGAGCGTACTGTCATAGCAGAAACCACGTACATACTGGAACCTTCTGCTGCCTACGGCAGAATGTACGGGTCTTAAGACGAATGGAGCGCCGTTCGGACGTCGATTCAGACATACTCAGACGAGTTCAATCTCGTCATCCTCATAATCATCCGAATCCTCTTCTTCGATAGAGGTTACAGGAGAGGGTAAATCCGAGTCTTCGTCCTCGATTTCTTCGTCCTCATCTCCCCCTCCTAGGGATTCGAGGTAAGCGAGGTGAGCTATCCACCTCCGACGGTTCATTCTGCTTTGGACACCTGCGAATAGGAGTAGTATGGAGACCAGCCCAATGACTAGGGTCGAGAGTCGCGGATGGGTTATCTCGTTGACAAGGATATCCAGCAGAGAGGAGATTCCAACTGTCATAATCACTGTAGTAGTGGCGGTATACTCCTCCGGCCAGCTCTGCTCGGTGTCGAATGGGGTAGCGGTGATTTGGATGGGGACCTGTTGGCCGTTGTTGGCCGACTCGGGAACAATGACCTCGAGGTTGAATGTTGCCTCCTCAAAGGCCTCGAGCTCTATCAGAGGGGAGCCCGATGGCCCTTCGATGTCGACGCTCCAGCCAGACACCTCGACCTCGGCATCTAGCAGTATGGTCAGAGGGCCGTTTCCGTTGTTCTTGACCTTGAGTTGAATGGAGTAGGCTTCTCCGGGCAACAACTCGTAGTTGGGAGAGACCTGCACTATCTGGAGTTCGGGATCTCCGGCCTTGATCTCGAACACTATCGGGAGATCGAAGTACCTCGGTTCATCGTCGTCGATGTCCTCGATGATACGAAGATAGACGGTGTGGTTGCCGGCGATTACCTGGCTGGTCAGAGTTACGGTGACAAAGACTTCGGTGAAGTCGCCAGGACCGAGGGACACCCTCGGAACGGCGTCGCCGTCTTCGTCCAGTATCATGAACTGCCATTGCCCGTAAGCGGGATCCCGGTCGGTGTTCTCCTCTAGGGATGCTGGGTTCTGTATCCTCCACCAACTGGCAGACTCGCCACTAGTCATACTGTTGGTGATCCTCACTCTGAGATCGACCACTGCGTTCCCTGAGGAGGGCGAACACAGGGAAACCTGAATATGCCCAAGTGGAGAGCCGTCGCAGTCCTGTGAGACCTCTGCGTTAATTCCGAAAGTTCGCTGAATGGTGAAGATCACAGTCGTTCGCAGAGAGGAGTTGCCATTGCTGATGACCTCTACCTCTATCTCGCCAATGTCAGGGTCGTCACGGTCTGTGGATGGCTTGACGTTGAACAGTAGCACCTGCGTCGAGTGACGCTCCAGTAGAGCGGTGTGGAAGGTTCCGTCTCCCTCATCCTCGAGTATCCTCTCACCAGTGTCGTTGTCATATATCTGGATGATTGACTTGGCCCTCTGTAGAACGTCGACTCGGAAGGTGTCAGCATCAAAGCCGGTATTGAATATCTCGAGAAGGAAGGGAGTGAACTCCTCGTACTCGGCGTACCTTGGAACCGTCTGATCGAAGTCGTCTGGACGAGTAGAGTTCGCCATCTGCACGTCGTGCTCCTCATTCCAGATTGAGACCTCGGGAGGTTGATACACATCGATCTTCTCAAGGTCGAGCTGCAGGATGTCTTGATCGACCACCTGCAGCACGCTGTCAACCTCAGCCTCAGCAACAGCCCTAATCTCAATGCCCTCAGGCGTCCCTGTCAGATCATCAGGGGCGGTGAGAGTGAGAATTGGGTTGAGAATATCTCCTCCTGCATTGAGAGTATAGCCCCCGGGTGAGTCGAACTCAAGAACCCACGAACTGCCTAGATTCGTTAACACCTCCAACTCGATCTCCATCGACTTGGTGGAGTCGCCCTTGTGGACCAACTGCAACGGAATAGCAGTGGTCTCGCCCGGGGCGATGTACTCGGTCAACTTGTTCAACCGATGGTTGATTGAGACTCCCCACTGGTGCATCTCGACGGGTTCGTGCTCAATCAGGAAGGCGTTGCCTTGGACATCGGTAATTTCCAATTCAACGGAGTACTCGCCCGCAGGCAGGCCGCTAGGGTATGTCCAGAGGTACTCACCGAAGATGCCCTGACTGGTGTCCTCGATATCCTCATCGTCCTCGTTGATGATGTGGTCAATGCGATAGATTCCGTCGGAATCCCTCATGATTAGACGCGTGGCCTCGATGTCGTAACGTCCGAACGCGCTCTTGACATCGAAGGTGAACTGCATGGAACGCTCTGAGAGAATGTCGTTCGGGTACCAGTCGAGTTCGGGACCCTCTGCGAGTTCGGCACCCTCGCGCTGAAGCACTACGAGGCTGTTGGATAACGCATTGGCCTCGACCTCTAGTTGTGAGAACCTGTTATTCTCATCATCAATCTCGTTCCATGCCACCTCGGCCTCGCAACTAGAACCTCCTGGAAACGAACCTCCGTCGCAACCTGACATTTCGGCACTGACGGTTATCTCGAACCTCTCGTCCTTTGAGACTGTGAATGACTGATCCTCACCGAGGTCGATCTCGAACTCTTCGTGATCGAAACTGCAGCTGTTACTGAAGCTCGTTGTGCAGGCATCAGTATCCCAAGAGGCCGTGCCAACCTGAGAGCCACCTGCCTTGAAAGTAATCGACCACTCCACAGTGGACCCGCTTGGCCCTGTTGCCCTAAGGAACAGGTCAAGAGGGATATAATAGGATCCTGAACTGCCGTGCTGAGACCTACCATGCACTATCAGCGATGACAGCATATCACTGGAGCGAAACTCGACCTCGTTATCCAAGGCGTTGGAACTGTCTTGGCCTCCAGAATCGGGCACCTCCGTGGTGATGTAGCCGTCGCCACCGGCCGAAGTGTTTTGAGAGGAAATGTACAGAGTGTAGAGTTTCAATTCTATATCGTCGTCGGCCGACATAGGCTCGGTAGCCCGTAATTCTGGAGAGGGGGCCATTGAGAGATAAACAGGGGCTAGAATAACCAAGGTTAGAACAAGAGCAAGTCTAATCTGGCCGCATCCACTATTCGGTCTGCTACTCGCTTGCACGCTATTTCCGCCATCAAAGTGGTGTTAAAGCGTTCGTACCCCAAGGGTACGAGATGAGTCGGTTGTGATACAGTTGCATGCGCTCGGTTCAAGTGAGGATGGCCCCGTTGAAAGGCTGCAGAGGTACCCGAGTTGGTCAAAGGGGCCGGACTTAAGCTCCGGTGCTTAGTGCTTCGCAGGTTCAAATCCTGCCCTCTGCACCAATCACTTGACACGGGTTATAGTGCAACCCAATCTACCATCATCTTCTAGGACATCCAGCTTGGTCGCACTTACCGAGGCCGCGGCGACCTCAACAGGGGTCATGACCTCATCGAGGATTCTAGTAGAGATAGTCTCGAGTAAAGCCGGCCTTTCCATCTCCAATACCCGGTCAAGAGAAGCGATTAGGTACTCGTAATCGAGTACCTCGTCTATCGAGTCGGCTCCAGTTTCTGCATCCTCCAAAATAACATGAATATCGAATATAATTCGCTGTGGTGAGCCAATCTCATGAATGTGGATGCCGACGTCGACCTCCCTGACGACGCCTTCCATGAACAGCGAGGAGGCCGCCTTGCCAGACTTGAGCATTCGGATCAGCGCTTCGCTGTGACTAGTCATACTATCACTCCGTTTCAAACAAAACGTCCCTAGCTCGGGACAGGAATCTCTCCCCTGAGTCTACAAACAACACCTGACCCGTGACGGCCTCTGCGCCCATCAGATAGGAGACCGCGTCTGCAACGTCCTCGGGAGAAGGTCCGCGTCCGAGGGGCGTCTCAGACTGCGCTCTGGCGAATCCGACATCGCTCTGCTCGTCGCTTGGCAGGGTATGTCCGGGTGCTATGGCATTGACCCGAATACGAGGGGCGAGGCCACGGGCCAGTGCGTCGGTCAGACCAAGCATGGCATAGCGCGAGGCCGTGTACGAGAGATAATCGGGGTTGGGCTCGGCTATCTTCTGGTCGAGGATGTTCACCACACATGCTCTGTCGTCTTCACCGAGCTGCTGATTGAGCGCGCGAATCAGTAGCATCGGCGATCTAGCGTTTACCTCCATGTGAGCATCCCAGCTCTCGGTGTCGATACTGTCTATGTCATCGTGTATGAACAACGAAGCATTGTTGACGATACCACATAGATGCGAGTCTGTACCAGCTCGCTGAATTAGTGAGGCCGCCGATGCGGCATCGGATAGGTCAGCATGGATAGCGAGCGCGTTACCACCGGAGGATCGGATGGTCTCGACAAGGTCCGCTGCCTCGTCCTCAGAACCGCGGTAGTGGATGATAAGAGAATAGCCGTCAGCAGCCAGACGCAGGCAGATAGCCCTGCCTATGCGCTTAGCGCCCCCGGTAACCAGCACCGCGCCATTGGCCATGGTCTGCCGAGGACCATTACCGATATTACCCGTTGTATCTGCTATCCCTAAGGAATTCTCCGTAGGAGAATGATTAACGGCGCACGTTCGTCCGATAGACTCGATGGCAACGCACCTGCCGACCATCGACGCCGAATCCGCTTTGGGCGGCGGCTGCGGAGGAGTGCCCAGAGGGGGCGCTCAGGAGCGCCGCCGGTCCATGCGCAAGCGGTTGCCAGAATGGTTCGCGACTACACTGCCCACCGGTACCGCCCAAATTCGCTACAACAATACCAGATCTAACGTCCACGAGCATGGCTTGCACACAGTTTGCGAGGAGGCAAGATGCCCCAATGTGCATGACTGTTGGAGTAGGGGCACTGCGACATTCATGGTGGCAGGAGAGGTCTGTACCCGCGGTTGTAGGTTCTGCGCAGTCGGCACCGTCAAGTCGCCCCCTCCGTTGAACCCAGAAGAGCCCAGTGAGTTGGCTGAGGCTGTAGCAAGAATGGGGCTCAATCATGCAGTCATCACAGTCGTCAACCGCGATGATCTGCCAGATGGAGGCGCAGGCCACTACCGTGATTGTATTCTCGCTGTCAAGCAACGCAGCTCCGAAGTCGGCCTAGAGTTGCTGTGCTCTGACCTCGACGGCAACCTTGAGGCATTGGCAGGCCTGTTAGAAAATCTGCCTCTGAGGGTGTTCGCCCACAACGTCGAGTGTGTGCCTCGACTCGACGCCGTAGTACGCGACCCACGCGCATCCTTCGAGCAATCCCTCGTTATCCTCAGAGAAGCTCGCAGGCTACGGCCAGACATCCGCATCAAGTCCAGCATCATGGTCGGCCTCGGCGAAACTGATGAGGAGGTCACGTTGGCCATGCGCATGCTGCGCGAGGCTGGCGTGGATATGGTCACGCTGGGGCAGTACCTGCAGCCAGGTGATCGACATCTGCCAGTTGACAGGTTTCCGACGCCAGCTCAGTTCCAACGCTGGGACCGCGAGGCGCGCGAGATTGGTTTCGAGGCTGTGGCTAGCGGTCCACTAGTGCGCTCAAGCTACCGAGCGGGCCTGCTGTGGGAGGAGTCTTACGGAGGAGAACCCGTACTGCTTGGAGGCCAAACATGATGGACAAAAGGAGGAGTTTGTAACCATGGCGCGCAAGAAGAAGGAGGGTTCCGGGTTCAACATCCCCGACGCTCCCTTCAGGCCGGGCGAGGAGGCTATCTTCGAGACCTGGTCGTGGAAGCCGGGTGACCTCGAACGGCCTGACCCTACCAAGTGCATCGCAGAAGACACGGTGCCGCACGCGCGGGGCCTAGTGAGAGTCCTCGGAGACGACGACAAGGCCTCAGGAGCATGGGATCCAAAGCTCAGCGCCGACGAGTTGCGCGAGGGGCTCGAGCATATGGTCAGACTGAGAATCTTCGACGACCGCATGATGAAGATGCAGAGGACTGGGAAGCTTTCGTTCTATATGCGATCGTTAGGCGAGGAATGTATTGCGATAGCCCAGACGATGGCGCTCGAGACACAGGACTGGATTTTTCCGTCCTACAGGCAGCCGGGGGCCCAGTTCGTAAGAGGTCGCGATATGGTCAGCATGATTTGTCACTGCCTAGGCAACGTTGAGGACAATATCAAGGGCAGGCAGATGCCAGTCCACTATTCCTATCGGGACGGTCGCTTCATCTCGATATCAAGTCCCGTCGGAACCCAGTTCAGCCAAGCTGTCGGAGTGGCCATGGCCTCTCAATACAAGAAACTCGACGAGGTTACCATCACTTGGATTGGTGACGGTGCCAGCGCCGAGGGCGACTACCACTACGCACTCAACTTCGCCAGCATCTTCAAGGCACCCGTAATCCTCAATGTGGTCAACAATCAATGGGCCATCTCCACGCACGCTAACTTCGCCACCGCCAGCGGCGAGTTTGCCACACGAGGACTGCCATACGGGCTGGCCTCGATAAGAGTTGATGGTAACGACTTCCTAGCTCTGTACGCGGTCACCAAGTGGGCCCGCGAACGCGCCGCCTCTGGAGCCGGAGCGACTCATATCGAGGTCCTGACTTACCGAGCCGGGGCACACAGTAGCAGCGACGACCCCAGCCGCTACCGATCTAGCGACGAACACACGAAATGGCCTGGCGGTGATCCAATTGAGAGGCTTCAGGACCACCTCATTGAGATCGGAGAGTGGAGTGCGAAGCGACAGTCTGGACTTGAGGATAGAATCGATGGCGAGGTCATGAGCGCGTACAAGGAGGCTGTCAAGTACGGCGATCTGGCCAATGGGCCCTATCCTGGGGCCGATACAATCTTCACCGAAGTCTACGAAGAGATGCCGTGGCATCTAAAGGAGCAGTTCGACGAAGTCATGGAGGGCTAGAATGGCTAATATGAACATGATTCAATCACTAAACAATGCCCTCGACATAATGCTCGAGAGGGACGGCGACGTCATCGTCTATGGCGAAGACATCGGTTACTTCGGTGGGGTCTTCAGGACGACTGACGGACTGCAGGCCAAGCATGGCGCACACCGTGTCTTCGACTCACCTCTTTCTGAGGGAGGGATTCTTGCTACCGCCTTCGGCATGGGAATCAACGGACTGAGACCCGTGGTCGAGATTCAGTTCGCAGACTACATCTTCCCTGCCTACGATCAGATTGTTAACGAGCTGGCCAAGATCAGACACCGTTCCGGTGGTGAGTACTGGTCACCGGTGACTGTTCGAACCCCAGCTGGAGGGGGGATCAGGGGTGGCCATCACCACTCGCAGTCCCCAGAGTCGCAGTTCACACACACTCCGGGCCTAAAAGTAGTCTACTGCTCTACTCCGTACAATGCCAAGGGGCTCCTCATAAGCGCCGTGGAGTGCAACGACCCGGTCATCTTCTTCGAGCCTAAAAGATGCTACCGAGGTCCGTTCTACGGCGACCCGCACAACGTACCGACTTGGGAGGGGCACCCTGAGGCCGAGGTTCCCGAGTCGCACTACACTGTGCCACTCGGCGAGGCCCGTCTGGCGATGGAGGGCGACGAGTGCACGGTGATAGCCTGGGGAACCATGGTGCATGTCAGCGAGCAGGCAATTCGCGACAGCGGAGTCTCTTGCGACCTCATCGATCTGCAAACCCTAGTTCCGTGGGACCGGGATGCAGTGGTCAATTCAATCGAGAAGACTGGGAGATGTGTAATTGTTCATGAGGCACCTAAGACTAGCGGATTCGGTGCCGAGATGGCCGCATCAGTGCAGGAGCGTTGCTTCTACCACCTCGAGAGTCCGATTCAGAGAGTCACGGGATGGGACGCCCCGTTCCCCCACACCACTGAATGGGATTACATGCCGGGACCTACTCGCATAGCCGCGGCGATACGCAGGACGCAGGAGGGCTGAGCATGGGCAAGCACGTGTTCAAACTGCCCGACATAGGAGAGGGGGTTGTCGAGGGCGAGGTCGTACAGTGGCACGTTGCGGCAGGTGATGAGGTCACAGAGGATGATCCTATTGTGGATGTCATGACCGACAAGGCCACCGTCACCATACCCTCTCCTATCACTGGCGTCGTCAGCTCACTCAGCGGTGATGTCGGCGAGATGGTAGCAGTCGGATCGGCTCTTGTCGAATTCGATTCAGACGCTGCTGCTGTTTCAATAAGCGAGCCTGGGCCATCCGTCGAATCTGAAGCGGAACCTGAGCCATCAAGCGAACCTGAGCCTGCCCCTGCACCCGAACCCGTTCCTCTAGCACCTGAGCCATCTGCAGCACCTGTGGCGTCGTCTGGCAAAGTGTTGGCAAGCCCAGCCATCCGACGCCGCGCCAGAGAGGCAGGAGTGGACCTGTCTCAGGTCAGGGGTTCAGGCCCCGCAGGAAGAGTTCGTCATGCAGACCTCGACGCCTACATCGCAGCCGACGGAGCGGTATCGGGAGCGGCGCCCTCTGCATACTCGACCAAGCGCACTGGCGTAACCGAGGTCAAGGTTGTCGGTCTACGCAGAAAAATCGCCGAGCAAATGACCATCAGTAAGCGCACCATCCCTCACTTCTCGTACTTCGAGGAGGCCGATGTCACCGAGCTTGAGACACTTAGGCAGATGCTCAACGCTTCGCGTGACGAGAGTCAGCCCAAGCTGACTTACCTGCCGTTCATCATGCTGGCATTATCAAAGATAATGCCAGATCATCCTGAGTGCAATGCCCACTACGACGATCAAGGAGGAGTCGTTTCTCGCCACGATGCCGTTCACATCGGCATAGCCACTCAGACCGAGAGGGGGCTGTACGTCCCTGTGGTCAAGCACGTCGAGGCCATGGATGCATGGCAGGCGGCAGCCGAACTGCAAAGAGTCGCTGGCGCTGCCCGAGGCGGTACGGCGAGTCTCGATGACCTGACGGGATCGACATTTACCATCACCAGCCTAGGTCGCGACGGTGGACTCGGGGCCACCCCTATCATCAACCACCCTGAAGTAGCCATACTCGGCATACACAAGGCGAGGGATATGCCTGTGGCCAAGGATGGTCAGGTGGTCGTTCGACGAATCATGAATCTATCAAGTTCGTTCGACCATCGGGTCGTTGATGGGGCTGATGGCGCAGCTCTAGTACAACACCTGAGGCGAATGCTCGAGCACCCTGCGCTTATCTTCATGTGAGGTGTAAAATGGGCGAGACACGTAAGTGTGACGTGCTGGTTGTCGGCGCGGGTCCAGGAGGCTACGTGGCAGGAATCAGAGCCGCGCAACTAGGTCTGAAGACGATAGTTGTAGAGGCCGACAAGGCCGGCGGTACTTGCCTCATCCGCGGTTGCATTCCAAGCAAGGCAATCATTCACGCAGCAGAGCGCTTCGAGTCGCTCCGGCAGCACTCCTCCGAAGGCGGCCACATGGGCCTCTCGGTAGGAGGTGAGCCGCATGTGGACATGGCCGCCCTAGTGTCGTGGAAGGACTCCATCGTCGAGCGTCTGAACAAGGGCGTTGAGGGACTGCTGAAGAGTGCCGGTGCCGACCTAATCAAGGGATGGGCGAACTTCATTGGACCGAAGAGCTGTACCGTCGAGACATCCGAAGGATCGGTCGATATCGAGGCTGAGAATATCATCATAGCAACTGGTTCAAGCCACATCGATCTACCTTTCATGCCATGTGACGAGGAATTCATCCTCTCTTCGACCGGCGCACTTGACCTCGATAGCCTGCCCAAGAGTGCTGCCATCGTTGGCGGCGGCTACATAGGGCTCGAACTGGGCTGCGCACTGGCCAAGCTAGGAACGGAGGTTACGGTTATCGAGGGGCTCGATAATATCCTCGCAATCATGGATAGGGAGCTGTGCAGACCGCTGGAGATTTGGCTCAAGAAGCACGGAGTAGTAGTGCACACCAACGCTCTAGCGCGAGGCGCCGTAATCAAGGGCAAGGGGGCGTCGAGGAAAGTGGAGCTCGCCTTCGAAAAGGATGGAGAGGAGCACACGGTCAAGGTCGACAGAGTCCTTGTAACAGTCGGCAGGAAGCCCAACACCAAGGGCTGGGGGCTGGAGAACACTGGAGTTCGGATGGATGCAGCAGGCCGTTTTATCAGGATCGATAGACAATGCCGTACCTCGGTCCCAGGAATCTATGCCATCGGTGACGTTGCGGGAGAGCCGATGCTCGCCCACAAGGCCAGCGCAGAAGGCGAGATGGTCGCTGAGATCATAGCCGGGCACAAGCGCGAGTTCGACAAGGTCGCGATTCCGGCCATCGTCTTCACCGAGCCAGAGATTATCTCAGTCGGCCTGACACCAGATGAGGCGGAGGAGCGTGGCGAACAGATCATCGTCGGCAAGTTCCCTCTAGCCGCAAGCGGTAGGGCGCTCAGCATAGAGGCGGAGAAAACTGGGGGCTTCATCCGCGTGACTGCGAGGGAGTCAGATCACGTCATCCTTGGAGTGCAGGCGGTCGGCACCCATGTAGCGGAACTGCATGGGGAGTTCATCCTCGCGCTTGAGATGGGCGCGCTGCTAGAGGACGTGGCCGGGACAGTTCACGCCCATCCCACTATGTCAGAGGCGTTCCACGAGAGTGTCCTGAAGACACTGGGTCACGCCATACACATCAGCTGAGTGATATGATGAGTGAGTTGAGAATCCTCAGGGCCGGCGTCGTCGAGTATCACATCATGGCTGAGGCAATGAAGGAGATGCAGCAGCAAAGGATCGAAGACAAGATTCCTGACACCGTCATCATGGTAGAGCATCCGGAGGTCGTCACCGTCGGGCCAAAAGCGGTCAGGGACGGCGTCGTAGTACATGGCTACCCGACATCTCTGACTGACCGGGGCGGGGGCATCACTTGGCATGGCCCGGGGCAGTTAGTCGCATACCCCATCATCAAGTGGGCGATAGAGGAGCAAAACATCAGAGAAATCATTGGGAGACTGGAGGACTGGAGTATCAGCGCCCTCGCCGAGTGCGGCGTAACTGCCTACAAGGACTCGTCCATGCAAGGAGCTTGGGTAGACGGCCACAAAGTCTGCTCGATAGGGCTCTCCTTCCTTCACTGGGTCAGTCGCCACGGAATGTCAATCAACATCCACACCCCCGGAACCCGTGTTGAGGACCTAGAGGGATGCGGCATGAGTGCTGGAGTCCACTCCAGCCTCTCTCAGTTAGGTTACACCAGTGATCCCTTGGGAAGACCCATTGACCTAGCCAGAGTCGAGTGGGCACTGCTGGCGAGTTGTGAGCGGAACCTCGGTCGGTCGCCATCAAAGCCAATTGAGTGGAGTCCGGAGATGCCCGCATGAGTCGGCCTCGCAAAGGCGACCTGTCTCATCACTGGACACTCGACCCAGAAACCGCCTTCCTTAACCATGGCTCCTTTGGAGCCACTCCCTCTGTCATCCTCGAGGAGCAGAGTCGGTTCAGGTCCCTGATGGAGAATGACCCGGTCCGGTTCTTTGAGAGAGAATACTTCGGCCTATGGGACAAGGCTCGACGTACTCTGTCGGAGTTCCTGAGCGCTGACATCGATGGAATGACTTTTGTCAGCAATGCCACTCAGGGAGTCAATACCGTGCTTAGGAGCCTGCAACTGCAGCCCGGAGACGAGATCATCGTCCCCGACCACTCCTACCAGGCCTGCTGGAACGCAATCGACTTCGTAACTGAAAGGTCAGGTGCGAAGACGGTAGTCGTAGAGATTCCGTTTAGGGTCGGACGACCGCAAGATGTAATCGATATCATCATGGGAGCGGTGACCGATAGGACCGTGCTGGCCCTGATAGATACGGTAACCAGTCCAACCGGGATGCGAATGCCCTTCGAAGAGCTGACTGATCAACTACAATCGAGAGGAGTTGATGTCCTGCTTGATGCCGCGCATGGACCCGGAATTGTCCCGCTGAATCTGTCTCTACTCGCTCCGGCCTACTGCACTGGAAACTGCCACAAGTGGCTGTGTTCTCCTAAGGGCTCGGCCTTCCTACACATTCGTGAGGACCGTAAGCACCTGATACGTCCCCTGAACATCGGCCATGGCGCATCGTACGAGGGCGAGGCGCAGGAGAAGTTCGAATTCGAGTTCGCATGGCCTGGGACGCAGGACCCCTCGGCGTGGATGTGCATCCCGAAGGCTATTGAGTACCTCGGTGGGCTCGTCGAAGGAGGATGGCCTAGAATCATGGAACGCAATCACGCCCTCGCGATTGAGGGGAGAGATATCATCTGCGAGGCGCTTGGAACCACTCCTCCTTTCCCAGATTCGATGGTGTCGGCGTTGGCTGCGGTGGAGATTCCCACTGATGGCGAAGTCGGTCCGATGAGCCTTGAGGGAGATCCGTTTCACAACTTCCTGCTCGACGAGTATGGCATCCAGGTCCCGGTGATGCCATGGCAGCATCACGGTGTCAGGTACATTCGGATTTCCGCGCAACTGTATAACCACGTGGACGAGTACAGGTACCTAGCCGCGGCGCTCTCCGAGAGCCTGTGAGCCGAAGCAACCATTCAAGGATGAGATGGTGAACCGACAACCATGCCTGAGGCTGTGGTTGCCATAACCGGTGCATCCGGGGCGCAGTACGGCGTGCGTCTGGTTGACGAGCTGCTGAATGCAGGGTGGTCAGTCAGTCTGATAGTGACCAATGCCGGAGCGATTAATCTCGACCTTGAGTGCGGCATAGCACCAGAGGTCCTCGGTGAACGCGATGGAGTCATGCTCGAGGACAATGGCAATCTCGCAGCCCGCGCCGCCTCGGGCTCTGCTCGCTTCGATGCTTACGTCGTCTGCCCCGCTAGTGGAACCACCATCGGCAAGATAGCGGCTGGGATATCTGATAACCTAGTAACCAGGAGCGCTCTAGTAGCGCTGAAGGAGAGGCGTAAGCTGATTCTGGTTCCGCGCGAGACTCCGGTCTCGACACCACACCTAGAGGCAATGGCGAGGATGTCGTCATGGGGTGTTGTGATACTGCCCGCAAGTCCGGGTTTCTACAACTCGCCGGAGGGCATCGGCGACTTAGTCGACTTCGTGGTGGCTAGAATCCTCGACCAGATGGATGTCGAACACACCCTAGGAAGGCGCTGGACTGGCGACGAGGTCGCCCGCAACTAACCGGCGGTTGGCGAATCTCCTCCAGCGTGGGTTCAATAGTCCGGCGGAGGCGCGAGGTCTTCGTGGAGAAGGCAGTCGACGCAGAGGTCATCGAGACTGAGAGTATCGCTTCCAAGCCCCGTAAGGGGCTTTCTGATTGGATTGCGCGTGCACGCGAGCTGCCGGTCCCAGTCCTCATCGTGAGTGCGCTAATCATAGTAGGTGGCTCAGGCGGTGCGATTCTGTACGGAGACGACATCATCGAGTGGATCCAAGGTGAGCCAGACTATCGGCTCATCGAGTTCGATGCAGCACAGTCCCGGGCCTACGCTCAGTCGCTTGTCGATCTAGGGCACCCGGACTGGGAGGGCAGGCTCTCTGGAACAATAGAGGAGCAGAACACCGCCGAGGCGATCAAGTCCAACTTCTCCTCGATGGGCATACCATCCACTCTCGAGGAGTTCGACGTGCCGATGTTCATCATCGGCAACGAGCCTGAGCTCTCGATATGCACACCTGGTGACATTGGAGATATATTCGGTGGCCCTACACCTTGCACTGCAGCCGACATTAACCGCGAGATAGTCGAGTTCGCGCACCGGGAGGACTTCGTCCTGCAGGGTTACAGTGGCTCGTCTTTCGTCCGCTACGTCGATGATATGTCTGTAGTGGACCTCGGAACTGGCAACGAGTCAGCGGACTGGAACTCGGCTGTCAATGCAGTCGGTATAATCTGGCTGAAGCCTGAGACGGAGGGCAACACAGCGCTGTTTGAACGCGCTGCGGACAACGACCTTGAGGGTTTAATCCTGATTAACGACCGTCAAAACTGCGACGAACTGGTTGCAGATGACTGCGTGCCCTACTTCAAGTCAGTAGGGATTTCCTCGATAGATCCAATTCCAGAGAGCCTGGGATTCATCATGGTCTCGAGAAGCGTTGGGCAGACGATTATCGACGGAGTCATCAATGGCGATGCCCGCCTGCAGTTCATCACCGATGTCAACAATCAGGGCACTGCGACCATACACGTGCCCTGTGGAATAATCGAGGGGCAAAGTGAATCACTCATCATCTTCGGGGCCCATCACGATACTGTCTACAACGGACAGGGAGCAGTGGACGATACGTCAGGAGTTGCCACCGTACAGGAGATAGCTAGGCAGTTCGGACTGCTGGAATCACTATTGGGGACCCCTAAGCACACCATCTACTTCTGTACATGGGGAGGTGAAGAGGAGGGGTTGTGGGGCTCCACCGAGTGGGTCGACAAGCATCAGACCATGCTAGCGGAAAATCTCAGACTTTACGTCAATCTAGACATGAATCACGTCGATGCGGAGCGCAACTCCGGAGTGACTTTCTTCGGCAACAACAAGGCCGACATAGACCTCATCAAAGGTATCACGAGCGTATTCTCAAGCGCCTATCCAGAACTAGCGGATAAGTACTCGATTAGTATCCACAAGCACAGTTCCACCGCCATGCCCTACAACTCCGACCACGCTCCCTTCGTCTACAACCTCGATGATGATGAGGGTTCGGACAAGGACTACGGCAGAGCCATTGTCTGCTACGGATCTGGCTCGAGCGAGTACCACACCTATCTGGATACGATGGATCGCTTCAACGAGGAGAGCCTGATGGTCTCTGGAATAATCTACGGCTCGCTAGTCAGGTACCTCGCCTATGGCGAGGCACAGTGAGCCATCACGGCCTCGTAGTCAGGTTCCTGTCCCGGGTTGTCGGCGACCCAAGCGTAACCGATGTTTCCATCGGCCTCTACTACGAAGATCGAGCGCTGGGCCACTGTGTATCCGGAGATGACGAAATCGTCGAGAGCAATACCGTATGCATCGACAGTCTCGCGGTGAACATCAGAGAGCAATGGGAACGAGATGTCGTTTGCCTCGGCGAACGCAGAGTTAGAAAACGGGGAGTCTACCGAAATCCCGAGCACCGAGGAACCACACGACTCGAGACTGGCCATTCCGTCAGAGAAGGTGCACATCTCCTTGGTGCAGACTCCTGTGAAAGCGGCGGGATAGAACGCTAAGATGACTCGTCCTCCGCGCATCTCGCTCAGTGTCACGGAGGACTTGTCTTGGGCTGTCAGAGTGAAGTCAGGGGCGGTATCGCCTACGGCTGGCATGATGGGTCCACGGGGTGTTGTTGATTACATTTGCTCGGGCGAATCTATCCCCAGCAGTCCGAGCCCCGTCGATATCGTCCTCGCGGTCAAATCACACAAGGCCATCCTGCTCCTCCTAGTCGCTTCGTCCTCTGCACCCAGAACGGGGCAGACCTCATAGAAAGTTGCGAAGGCCGAGGCGACCGAGTGTAGGTATGTGCAGAGACGGTGTGGGGAGTATGTGTCTAGGGTGTCGTCAGTGACTGCAGCGAAATTGACTAGACGTCTTGCCAGCAGTAGCTCCTCAGGTCGAGAGAGTGAGATGCTGATTCCGCTGAGTGAGGAGCGCTCGGTACCCGAGCGCCTGAAAATACTGCATATCCTAGCGTGGGCGTACTGGAGGTAAGGCGCGGTGTTGCCTTCGAAGGCTAGCATCCTATCCCAGTCGAAAACGTAGTCCTTCGTCCTCTCTGTAGAAAGGTCGGCGTACTTCACAGCGCCAATTCCAATCGCTTTGGCTATTTCTTCCCTTTGAGTCCCTTTCAGTTCGGGGTTCTTCTCGGTAATCGCCTGCTCGGCTCGTGTAACCGCCTCTCGGAGAAGATCAACCAGCTTGATAACCTCGCCCTCTCGACTCTTCAGAATCTTACCATCCGAATCCATGACTGAGCCGAAGTTAACATGTACGGCATTATGTGAATTATCCATGAAACCGGCTTGCTGCGCCACTTCGAATACCATATTGAAATGTTGAGCTTGAGGAGTACCCACTACATAGAGAAGGTCGTCACAACCGAGTCTCTCGGCACGATCGATGATGCATGCTAGGTCTGTGGTAGCGTAGTTGTAACCGCCATCCGCCTTCGCGATTATCACCGGCATGGGCTCGCCCTCTCTGTTGACCCAGCCGCCCGGGTAGACCACTTGAGCGCCATCGCTCTCCTGTAGCAACCCCTGTTTGCTCAACCGCTCCACTACTACTGGGAGCAGATGATGATAACGCGACTCGCCCATGATGTCGTCATTGGTCAGAAGTACTCCTAGCATCTGGTAGACCTCGTTGAAGTAGCGCATCGACTCGTCGACGAGAATCCTCCACAGCCTCAGCGTCTCCTCATCGCCGCTCTGCAGCAGCACCACTCGATTCCTCGAACGATCTACGAACGACTGATCGACATTGAACTTCGCTCTGGCCTGCTTGTAGAAGCCGTCGAGGTCGCCAACGCCAAGCTCCTCTGCCGCGTTGGTCTCTCCGAGATCGAGCAGATGCTCGATTAGCATGCCAAAGGGTGTACCCCAGTCGCCAACGTGATTCTCTCTGTGCACTGTGTGGCCCTTGTGGACTAGCATCCTCACAATCGCGTCGCCGATGACTGTTGACCTCAGATGGCCGACGTGCATCTCCTTGGCTACGTTCGGTGCTGAGTAATCCACCGCTGCCACTCGCGTCTCCTCCATGGCTATCCCAAGTCGGTCATCGACAAGTAGCTCGGAGAGCCGGGCTACAAGCCACTCCGGCTCGGCCCTCAGGTTGACGAATCCGTTGACAGCGGAGACCTCGGCGGTGCCGGCAAGGGTAGGCGCGAGCGCTGAGGAAATTTCCTGGGCGATATCTACTGGGGAGCGTCGCAGCACCGCTGCGAGACTGTGACACGGCAGTGCTAGATCGCCGTGTTCCTCGACCGTAGCCGGCCCGAGCAGGTCGACTGAGTCGGCCTCTGCCACCCCCATTCCCGACAGAGTCTGTTCCATCGCCGGAGTCACTGCCTCTGCCAATATCCTCATCGCTTCAGCTCCAAGCGTACCTCAGTATGGCGGCAATGCCGCCGAAAGCGTCGTACATGGTGGCTCCCTCCTCAGTGTCCATCGAGATCAGACTGACCTTGGCTGAGGTGTGGGCAGCCAACATGCTCATCTCATCCAACAGGTCCATCGTCCTGTCAGGGTCCTCTCTGATGTTCTCCGAGTCGCACGCGGGGCAGTTCGGGAGGTCGGAAAGGCTCTTCTGAGTAGCCACCCACTCGTGCTTGCAGGGCTTGCACACCCAACCCACCCTGCGGTGGCGCAGAGCCTCTGAGAGAAGTAGGGTGTGAACGGCACCCTGATCGAGCGCTGATCTGACCATCTTCTCGCCATAGGTCGCCTTGGGATGGGTTTGCATAACCTCGCGCAGGAACTGGTCGACGAGATTGCGTTCGGCATCCAACTCAATCTGGTCCATCAGGCCGCCTGCTCGCTGTATCAGTTCACGTAGACCGCTCTCGTTGGAGTAACCGACATCGAATAGGGGCTCGCGGATTAGCTTGTTTATCTCATGGTGGAAGTATTCGTTCTTCACTACGAAGTCTTTGGTGGCACCCGGCCCTCCAACGATGATACCCTCGATGTTTTCGATCTGAGGTAGCCAGTAGGAGCACGCCCGCTCTGCGGACTTCTTGAAGAAATTGTGAGCTGCCTCCTCTATCAACCTCTCAAAGCGCTGAGCGGACTGACCTCCTCGCCCGTGCTTCGAGGGAACCTGAGAAGTGATGTGCTCTTGGCAGTGCATGCGCTTGCCGGTGGCCATTCCGTATGCAGACTCTGAGCGGTCGATTACGAACAGACCGTAAGCGGCCCTGTCGATTAGCATCTCCTCGAGTTGACTCAACTCGAATCTCGAGTCACAGCGGTAGCGAAACGAAGGGAACGGCTGAGGAGGGTCGTCGACCACTGTGGAGATTAGGCGCGACTTGTTGTTGCCCACGATGACGTGCCCCACGAAGATGGCGAGTCCCCTCTCACCTGGGGTCTTGTAGCGGTTGATCGTGGCTATTGCCGACTCGACTGCGTCGGCCACGTGCTTCCTCGTCGACTTTGACTTGATATTAGCGGCCTGGCCCGCCTCCTGGGAGAGATGCTGGCGGACATCGTGAATCATCCTGTCCGGCGGCACAATGACTGTGACTAGCTCAGTGCCCATGCCACGCATGGCTGCGAGCTCTTCGAGCGCCTTCTTCAGACGCAGCCTGCGCTGCTGCTGCTCTAACTCATCAGACATGCTGTACCTCTGTCAGAGGCCTGAGGGGCGGCATTTCAACCCTTCACCGCGTCCACGCCGCAGGCATTGAAAGGGAGCAGGTACACCCATGCTTCGATGGCGACGGTGATTGTGGCCCTTGGAGGCAGCCTGCTCAGGCCCGAGGTCGAAGAGCGGCACATGTGGTTGGAAGGTCTAATCGAAATTATCAGGGACCGTGTCGCAATGGACGATAGAATAGGTCTGGTCGTCGGCGGCGGAGCCGCCGCGCGTGAGGGAATAGCTCTCGCAAGGCCCATCATCAACTCTGAAGATAGGCTCGACAGAATCGGCATCGCAGCGACTCGCCTGAATGCCGCCATAGTCAGGGAGAGCCTTGCCGAGGCTGGCATCCCGGCCTCCGGCACCATCCCTCACAGCGTCAACGAGGCGGCCTCGCTGCTTGAGGAGAGGCAGGTAGTCGTCATGGGTGGGACGCGCCCGGGCCACACTACTGACGCGGTCGCCATCAGACTGGCCGTAGCTGTAGGTGCCGAGCGTTGTGTCATCGCGACCAACGTGGCCAAGGTTCACGAATCAGATCCTAGTACATACCCCGATGCCGTGGCTCACGACCGGCTCACCCACTCCCAACTACAGGCCATAGTCGGCCCGGCCGAGCACTCTCGTGCCGGTCCGTCCCAGGTCGTCGACCCGATGGGGGCGAGCGCGGCTGCCAACGCAGGAATGCCACTGTGCATACTAGATGGGAGAAATCCCGAATCAATTCGCACCGCAATCGAAGGCGGAAACTTCGGAGGAACGGTGGTAGAATGAGCCGGAGGGAGAAAATTCAGAGAGCGGCTCAGAGAACCGCTGGCGAAGCCCGCGAGGCCGCGAAACGCCAGCGAGACAGTGAACGGCATGCGCGGGAGCGACGAGAGTTCGCGGCCGATGACCATCGACACTGCTCGGTGTGCTGGACCCCAATACCCCTCAACGCGGATCCTCCCATCTGTTCCGATACGAAATGCGCTGAGAAGCAACAGAAAAGGGAGTCATCAAGGAAGAGGTTGACCGTGATGCTCTACTTGTTCCCGGGTATAGCAATACTGCTAGTGATGCTGCAGGTCATGGGGGCGTCAGGTTGAGCCAGGATTCTAGGGAGGTAACATACCGATGATGATTCGCATTCTTTCGGTGCTGCCAGCAGTGATAGGCGTCATCTGTACCCTCCTGCTAATAGTAAGCCTGTATGGGCCGACACTCGATGCGAGCCGTACCAACATCCCTCTAGTTCCGTGCACCGATGCTACCGCCGGATGCCCGGTAGGGATGACCAGTGAGGACCTTAGTTCGCCGACCGCTTTCATGCTGCTCGACATCGAGCTTACCATCAAGTGGGACCAGTCCGACAGCAGTTGGATAGGCGTCATCGCCAGCCCGCCGCCGAGCGGTTGCGAGCCCGACTCCAATGGACTCACGACCTGCACTGCCGATGATTTCAACTTCATCGCTGGCGGTGGCAACGAGGGGAGCGGTTCGCTCGTATTCGACCTCAAGCCTGGTGATTACAGGTTCACGACGGCGAGCACCGACACATCAGGGGTCGGCGGCAAGCAGGTAGTCACCATTACTCCTGAGATATCCTTGAACCCGGTGGCCGAAGTGTTGCTGGCGTTAGTAGCGATTCTGCTGTTCGCTGGATCTGGGGAGATGTTCGTGCACGAGAGAATCATGGGAGTCTGGAAGCGCTTCAAGGAAGCCTGACCGGAAATCAGTGTTGTTGAAGAACCGGAGAGGGGTGCAGGAACTATGCGAGTCCACAACTGTGCACTCTGTGGAACTGCGGTCGATGTCTCCGGCCTCCCTCCTTCGATAGGCGGCTACAAGCTGTACTGCACAGTATGCGGGCACCACTGGCAAGTCGAGTGATTACTCTTCGTTCCTGTGCCAGTTCTCAGGCAGGCTCAATGGATCGATTATATCGTCCGCCCCTATCGTCTCGATTAGCCTCGTACGGAGCTCCTCGAGACCCTCTCCCGTCTGCGCGCTGATTAGGGTCTCGGCGCCTTCAAGAGGATTCTCTAGGATGTCACTCTTGCTGTGGATGACTATCATCGGACGCTC
>DAGM01000065.1 GCA_002495735.1 Euryarchaeota archaeon UBA54 | reverse complement strand
CGAACCGTTCTCAATCCACACCAAGTGGACCCTGTTGAGATCGTCCATAACGCCAGTGACCTCGACCGGGTTCGATGTGTTGAGGTTGGACATGATGGTCTGCGTAGCTGTGTTGTTGAGTGTGTTGTTGGCGGTGTCTTGGCGACTCTCGGCTGGTTCGAGGAACGAGAGATCGGTCGACAACGAGGGTGCGAAGAGGGAGGCTATCATCACAAATGCTAGGAACAGCGTAAGCTGCTTCTTTCGTGTGCTCTCGTATCTAACATGCCTAGTCGGCCGGTTGTATCTGTCTGGGGCGGGCTGTCGAACCATGCTTGGCCAGAGTCAGAAGTACCCATAGTAGGGTCGCCGGACAGGTCCGACAAAGCACGATTCCAGCGTTTTTTTCAGGACTGCAGAGCCGCAATACGGTCCTCGTGGATTCGCTCCCACGGGAAGTGGCCCTCCTTTGTGGGACTACGACCGAAGTGGCCGCCTGAGGCTGTAGCGAGGTAAATTGGCCGCTTAAGATCGAGGTCCCTAATCATCGCAGCTGGCCTCCAGTCGAAGACATTCAAGATTTTTGTGGACAGTTCTGGATCGGAGATTGTGCCGGTTCCGGAGGTGTTGGCACGCAGTCCGATTGGTTGGGCCCTTCCAATCGCGTAGGAGACTTGAATCTCGCATTGGTCCGCCAGTCCTGCAGCGACCACGTGTTTAGCGGCCCAACGTGCGTGGTAGGCTGCAGAGCGGTCTACCTTCGAGGGGTCCTTCCCGCTGAACGCCCCTCCTCCATGCGCCCTCCCGCCGTATGTATCCACGATGATTTTGCGCCCGGTAAGCCCGGCGTCGGAATACGGACCGCCTGGGTCGGGGAAGGAGCCAGTGCCGTTGACGATGAGGTCTTTATGATCGAAATCCACCAACCAGCGCTTTGGGATGGCATGCTTGACCACCTCCTCCCAAACGGTCCGGTGGATGAACTCCCTCTGGGCGTCCCCATCAAAGGCTAGGCCCCCAGCATCCCTTGCGTGCTGCACTGCAATCACGATGTTGCTGACATGCGGCGGGATGAAGTCTTCTGAGTCATCCATCCCATCCAAGAGCACTGAAACTTGGCTCTTGCCATCCGGGCGCATCCATGGAATCTCTCCTGACTTCTGAATCGTGTCCAAGCGGCGCGTGAGCCTCTGAGAGAGGGCAGCAGCGATTGGGAAATAACACCCAGTCAGTTCTGGTGTATCCTCAGTTTCGTTGCAGGCGTATCCGAACATCATTCCCTGATCTCCGGCTCCTTGAGAGTCAATGTCACCATCCACCCCCTGACTAATGTACTCTGATTGGGTAGTGATGTACGTGTGGACTTCGCAACGCAGGTCGGAAGTGGCGTCCATGCCAATGGAGTGATCGGTGTATCCAATGGAGGCTGCAGTCTCACGGGCGATGGTTTCGTAGTTCGGTGGCGCCCCATTCAGGCTGACCTCCCCTGCCAGTACGATAATTGCCTTGCTTTTTGTACCCTTGACGAGGGTCTCAACGGCGACTCGGGAGTTTGGGTCGATTCCCAAACAGGCGTCGACAATAGCATCCGAGATGGAGTCACATACCTTGTCAGGATGACCGGAGGTCACTGATTCAGATGTGCACAATGGTGGCAACCACTCCGGCATATCCTCATCTGGACTGGCATCCCTTGATGAGTCTTCGCGAGATGGCAAGTCCGGAGTTAGATGAGATCATTTCCGTTCACTGATTCCTAGCAGGCTTGAATTAGTCTGTCGCCGTGGGTATTTTGTGGATTCTGGCGATAGTGGGGGAATCGTGGACAGGCTGTTGGCCAATGGCACTTTCATTGGGGGACCACCTGATCTGTTCGACATCGCCGGTGATTGCCAGTTGGGCATACTCAAACACTTCGGCATGAGTTCAGAATCAAAAGTCCTCGATATTGGATGTGGATGCCTCAGAGGAGGTAGGAAGGTGATACCGGAACTGAATTCTGGGTGTTATTTCGGTATCGAGCCAAACAAGGAGATGCTCGAGGCAGGGCTGGAGGTGTGCATCGATTCGTCCGTTGTCTCAGAGAAAATGCCAAGTTTCGACAACAATGCTGATTTCAATTTCGGGATATTCGAATCCAAGTTCGACTTCGTCATGGCTCGCTCGATTTGGACCCATGCATCAAAGAACAATATCGCCAAGATGTTGGATGAGTTCATTGAATGGAGAGAGCCTGGAGCAAAGTTTGTTACATCGTACCACAGAGCTAGGATTCCGATACTCGGGGAATATCATGGAACCTCATGGGTTGGCAAGAGTCATGAGTCTGACGAGGGCGGCGTGGTCAGGCACAGCCTGCGGCGAATCAAGGGCCTGTGCGCCGAACGAGGACTCACCGTACGCGAATTTGTGGACGAGCGTTTTGACTTCGGAACCCAAATATGGCTAATTGTGGAGTAAAGTGTATGAGTAGTGTGGAGGCGGATATTATCTGGGCAGGACCTAGGGAGCGCGCCGAGGCCCTGCTGGCTGCCATATCGCCTGACGACCCGGGGACCTTTGAGGCGGAAATTGTCAATGTCGGTGAAGATGTGGAGTTGCGCATTAGTGTGATTGGAAAGCATCTCAAGACGGTGCGTTCCACAGTAGATGATCTTCTGGCTTGCCTTGCTGCAGCCGAATCCAGCCTCGATGTCAACGACTGAGTTTGAGTGCTTTCGCAGCGCCCCTGCCAGTATCAACTGCGGCGTCGCTCAGGTGATACTCCGAGATGACGTGGCAGCCGGCCATAGCGATTCCAGAGCCAATGAAGGCCGAGCCGTCAACTCGTTCGCCGCGAGAGCAGGGGTGGAGCATGATTGAGGTTGTCGAACGGCGTGCTGCGGCCATGTTTCTCCAGCCAGAGCAGCGTGAATCGAGGAATTCCTTGATGCCTTGAAGGGCCTCTGAGCCGTCTCCTGCCAGACTGACTGCATGCAGAATGGTACAGGCGCTTGAGTCGGCTCCCTCCGGAATCCTATCTTCGGCAGTAACATCGACCGCGATGATACCACTTTTCGCATCGAACAGCCCTGAGTACGGCCTCATCGGCTTGCCTTCCAAGGCGACATCCAGCGCGGCAGACCTTTGCTCGGTGCAGCGCCTCAGCTCCGATGCATCCAGACCGGCGCTCTCCAGTAGACGAGCACTCTCAGAAGGTGGGATTGCTAGAACCACCTCGTCGCACTCGATATCGTTGCCCGAGACGCGTACCGATGCAAGCCTGCCATCCTGTCCGAGAACAAGTTCCTCGACGGAGCTACCTACATCGAACATCACATCCAGCTGGTTGGCAGACACAATCAGACGCCCCACCAGACTCGACCACCCACCTCTCGGTATCACGAATTCTGGTACCTTAACCCCTTCAGCGTCCATCGACATCGTCGCTAGGACAGTCAGTGCCTGACCCGCATCGGCATCAATCGCCAACATCTCCCTGTGGTTCCACCTCGAGCCCAAAACCCTCGGGGCCCGCAACTTCCTGAGCAATTGGTTCAATGGCCCTTTGCGCCGCATCAGGTGCAGTCCGGGGTCGAGCAGCCAGTTGCCCGAATCGCGCATCCTAACGCGGCCGCCGAGGGTGTCCTTCGACTCGATCAATAGGACGGTGGAACCGTCGGCAGCGAGCTGCACGGCCGCCGCTAGACCTGCGACTCCTCCTCCGATGACGATGCTGCGCATCCTTGAACCACAGCGAGGATGGTCAAATGTCGTTTCGGACAATTCAAGGCGGGGCTGCCGCACGTCGTGGCGTGGCCAAGCTGCCTCACGACCGCTCCGATCTGTTGTGGTCTGGTGGCGAGCCCACGGCTCTGTTCCTAGATTCCATCGATAGGTGGGTCGACGCGATGGTAGCTGACGAGCACGGAGGGGGGACGGGTCCTGACCGGTTCGTCGAGGCGAGTATCACTGCGAAGGCCGTGGGATTCCTATGCGGGAGACCTATCGCCGACAGACTACTGGAAAGGCACTTCCCTGAATGCTCAGCTAGGTGGGGTCCCAACGAAGGAGGGTCGGTTAGAGAGGGCGATACGGTGGTCGTTCTATACGGACCGGCGAATGACATTCTGAGGCTCGAAAGAGTCCTGCTAAATCTACTCGGTAGACTGTCGGGGATAGCCACAAACACTTCCAAGTGGGCCGCGGCTGCACATCCTATTCTAGTCGCAGCGACCCGCAAGACTGAGTGGGGGGTGCTAGACAAGTGGGCGGTTTTCAGCGGTGGTGGGCTGACTCACAGACTTGACCGCGGTGATGCATTGATGCTCAAGGAGAATGATCTCACTGCGATGACCGAGGGTGACGAGGGTGATCTTGGTGCCATCCAGCGCGTAGTCTCATCAATCGACATGGACGAACATGCGGGCTTCACCGTAGTCGAGGTGCAGAGCGTCGAGCAGTCCGTCGCAGCAGCAGTGGCATGGGACTCCTTGCAAAACACTCGTGGTGGTGATGAAAAGCTAGTGCTTCTTCTTGACAATATGGATGCGGCAGGAGCCGGTGAGGTCCAGCACGCCCTTTCCAAGGCGGATCTGCGCCAGTGTTGCATTCTAGAGGGCTCCGGCGGGGTCTTCCTTGAGTCCCTAGGTGACTGGATCGAAAGCGGGGTTGATCTTGTCTCATCGAGTGCCCTAAACAGGGGCGTCGCCCCACTCGATATGTCGATGTTGATAGAGGAGGGTGAGTAATGGGAGAGATCCCTGACAGACACCCCAGGCGGGCTTCTCTGCTGGCTCGTCAGAGTTTGGTTGATGCAGCCGCCGAGGGTTTGCTGGCAGACTCGGCGATGATAGCCCACGGAAGGGGCGAGGCCTTCGACTACCTGCTCGGCGAGACTACCTCTAACTCAGCCATGAATGCCATCCGAGAAGTCGCGGCCAGACTGCTGGCTGCTGAGCGCCCGGTCATCTCGGTAAACGGAAACACAGTGGTGCTGGCAGGCGAGGAACTGATTCGAGTCGCTGCTGTCGTGGGATGCCCTATCGAGGTCAACCTGTACTACCGTACACCTGAGAGAGTGATGGGACTTCTCGGCAGGTTGTCGGAGCAGCGCGACGTGGTGGCCGCCGAAGCATCTCCTAGGGGATGGGAGGGGAATTGGCAGGAAGCAGTGGGCTCGGTCGTCCTGTTGGGTAACTCAGCCGAACACAGCATACCCGGCCTCGATGGTCCTCGCGCCAAGTGCTGTCAAGAAGGAATAGGACAGGCCGACGTCGTCCTAGTCCCGCTCGAGGACGGAGATCGATGCGAGGCTTTGGTTGCCGCTGGCAAACAGGTGCTAGTAGTCGATCTCAATCCACTCTCACGCACATCGATGATGGCGACAGTGACCGTAGTTGACGAGGTATCCAGAGCCTCTTCGGAACTCCTCGGTGAGGTAGTTTCAGGAGATTGCGAGCCGAGCCAGTGGAACAATGCAGCTGCTCTTAACGCAGCGCTCGGTATCATCTCAGATGCATCTGTTGATGCATAATCAGGCAGATGAGTATTGCTTCTGCAGCAATTCTCTGCAGCGCTCGGCGATGGCTTGGCCGACCTCGCTGGTACTGGCTGTCCCTCCGAGGTCGTAGGTAACTGCGCCACCTTCTGAGAGATGGGATGAGATGGCAGAATCTAGGATATTGGCGCACATCAGGGCATCAGGGTCGTCGTGGCGCGCACCAAGGTTGTCGAACATTAGTTGGACTGATGAAATTGCTGCAATCGGATTGACCTTGCCCTGTCCAGCGTACTTTGGCGAGGAGCCGTGAACCGGCTCGAATAGCATGTGTTTGTCGCCTATGTTGGCGCTCGCTGCCATGCCCATTCCGCCCTGTAGCACGGAGGCCAGATCGGTGGCGATGTCCCCGAACATGTTTGGTAGGACGACTACGTCCAAGTCCTCTGGGTCACGGACCAACCACATCGTGAAGGCGTCGATGAAGGCCTTCGTTGTCTCGATATCCCCGTACTCCTCGGCAATCTCGTCGAAAATCTTCCTGAATAGCCTACAGCCGCGTAGGACGTTGCTCTTGTCCACGCAGGTGACTCGTTGAGGTGCCTGCAACTGGCTCTCCCTGCGCTTGGCCAGCTCGAAAGCGAACCTGATGACACGTTCGCTGCCATGACGTGATATAGGACGTGGATCCCATGAGACCTCTCCCTCAAGGCCGGGAAATTCGGGCTGTTCGATAGGCTCATCCTTGGATCCAACTGCGGCTTGGGCCGAACGCCGCAGGAGACTGTGATACAGTCCCTCTGTGTTCTCCCTAATTAGCACCATATCAACCAGATCTGGGTCCCAGATGTCAGTATGTTCTCCGTGCACCTTGTGCTGGACTCCGTGGTAGAGTTTGACCGGCCTGATGTTAGCGTAGAGGCCTAGTCCCGAGCGCAACCCGAGGATGACCTGGCCTCCAGCCATATCGCCATTCGGCATCGTGGCCCCGGGCCATCCAATGGCTCCGAGGAGGATTGCATCGGAGTTGTCACGGCAGTGCTCAAACGAGCCTTCGGGCCACTCCTCCCCGGTTTCTAGGAAGTATTGTCCGCCACAAGGAATCTCAGTGATCTCGAAGGACATTGGACTGTGCTCCTCGAACACCTCGATGATGCGTCTGGCCTCTGCTGTGACCTCACGCCCCGTGCCGTCGCCGGGAAGGACTGTCAGACAATACCCGCTCACGGCCGGGGCACTTGCTTTTCATTCATCAACCCAACCCACACAACTCCTTTCCTGATTGAAGCGATACTTGATAGACGGTCCATGCGAACAGGTGAAGCATGGACCGTCCGCAGGACGATGGAAGTGGAAGCCCACGAATAGATGTCAGGTCATTGCCTGACTCGGTTGCGAGGCTATGGGAGACTATGCTCAGACTGGACCCGTCTTGGGACCTATCCGAATGGCTGGACAAGTGCGCCACGGACGAACTCGAACTAGTCGAGGGTCATTTGGGTCGCGAGCGCCTGCGTTTGGAGCAGAGGCTACACCGCATCGAGACCCTAGTGAAGCGCCTGCGTCGCCAGCGTGAGGTCGCAGAAAGTCCAACTTGGACCGACCCGAACCAAAGGAATCTCTTCGATGTGTACGAGAAGGATGTCCCTGACGCGGTCTCGAGCGATGATAACGATGAGGGCGTGGCCGCTGTCGATTACGGTTCACTTGATATTGATGATGATCCCTTGCTGGCAATCGTGGCTGAACATGTCCTGAGCACCATCGAGGAGGCTTTGAGAGGGGGGTCTAATCATGTCCACTTCGACAGTCTGGTAGACGAGTTGGATGCTGTCGGCATTCGTGCTGATGAGGTAGATGAGGCAGTCGCTTGGCTGCTGCAGAGAAGGGCCGTCACCGAGTTGGAGAAGGACTGCTTTGGTCTCGACTTGTGATTGCAGTTGAGGCCTCCCCACGAGTGACCGTGCCCTTCAAAAAAGGGTGTCCTGTCGCATGCCCCGTAGTATCATGGCGAGCGATGCATCGGGATGGTACGCACGCCTCGACCACGTGTGTTCGGACCGTAGCGAGCAGCTCTCAGGCTGGCTGGATTCGTGGGAGGAGGCAGTCACCCATGGAACGCCGATAGCAGCGACCATGCCCAACCACTGGCCCACACTCCCTGCCGGGCTGCTCTCAGAGCCTGGAGCAGTCGTCGAGCACCTTCTCTCACGCTATGAAGCAGTCAACGACGGCAGGTCCCCTAGAGGTGCCTATTCCACCCCCAGCAGGCTTGTCCAAGCTGTCTTAACGGACGAATTGAAGGGTACTCGCAGCAAAATTAGCAAGAGTCCCCCGGCTACCCTTTCACTAGCAGCGATGCCTCCAGGGTTCAGGGCATATGCTGAGCGCCTCAACGAGACTGTGAGGAACGATTGCGTCGAGATCGATGATGCGGCGTTTGAAGCAGGCGAACGAACCCGTTCGGGTATTCCCCTGCCCTTCGCGGACCCTGCTGTAGGAGGTGGCGTGGTGCCCAGTCAGGCCATCGGGATTCACGTTCTCCGGAGCGAGGGTTTCTCACCGAGCGATATTCGCTCAGACACCTTGCGGCTGCTGCATGGCATGCAGATGGTGGATTCCTCCGAAATAGCTGTGGCTTGCACAAGGAAGAGGCTGCTTCTGACCCTAGCAAGAGTAGGTCTAGTCGATCTCGTCGGTGAAGGTGACGAGGCTAGAATTGGTCGGAGCGAAGCCGAGTTAATTCTGGAGAGTTGTATCAGGTGTGCCGACTCTCTACGCGGCGACTGGCCGTGGACCGAGGCCCCTAGGCTGCTGGTCAGTAGGCCACCATGGCTACGCATCAAAGACCGTTTTCGAGGTCATCCCGAGGGCAGTGAGTTGCGTAAGCAACTATCGGGGTCGCTGCGTGGTACGACCGAGTCTGACGGCAGCCCAAGGTTCGCAGCACTGCGCGGCAACGTGAATCTATACAGATTGTTCCTAGAGCGTTCCATGAAATTGGTCCAAGAAGGTGGTAGAATCCGCATGATTGTTCCTGACGCCCTTCTGCGCGAGAAGAGCAGTGTGGCTCTGCGCAAACTAATGGTGGAGAGTAATCAATGGGTGTCATCGTGGTCGTTCCCAGAGCCACAGAGAGTGTTCCCGGGCGCGTCCCAAGGAATCCTAGTTATCGGACTGACCATTGGTGGCAGCACCGAAATGATGACCAGTTTCGGCCCGCTCGAAATTCATGATCTATCAACCAGCACAGGCTTGGACAGTAAGACCCCTTTCCTCGAAATGGAGCGCGGCCCGTGGTCTGTCTGGACTGATATGACTTGGGCCGTTCCTAGGATGCCACGTGATAATTACACGAGGAACGCTGTGGTCAGGGCGATAGGTGAACTCGCTGACCAGCCTCGCTTGGGGGAAGAGGGTAACTGGCTCAATCCAACCGACGAGCCGATTCGTGTCAGGGTCGGTGAGATTGACCAGACCAATTGGTCAGCTGATATCAGCAACTGGGGTCCCGATACGCAAGGCGTCCCATTCATCAGAGGTGCTCACTTTTGTCTTGAAGGTAGTGAAGTCAGAATCAATCACCCTGCCTACGACACCGGAATCGAAGAGGGGTCCATCGAACGTTCTCAGGCACTATGGAAGGGCCCCATCAAGCCGCGAGGCATTTCCAGAGTGGCCTGCCAGGCCATCGTCAACGCCAGAAAGGAGCGACGTCTGCGCTGGGTGGTCGTCGCGCCGAACTGCGTGCTGGGCAACTCAGTGAACTTCCTGCAGCTGCCTAACGCTGTCCTCGACAGCCTCGTTGTGGAGCATGGCAGCGTCGACGAGGGGCTGCTCTTCGTGGCCGCTCAGCTCAACTCGGAGGCACTAGATTTGTGGTCGAGAGCGTGGGCAGCGAACAACAATGTGAACAACTACGAACTCGAGAGTCTGCCGTTGCCACCGCCCTCCACCGAGGGAGCCTTGAATTACGCTTTGAGGCAGTAAGGTAGAAGATAGACGTTAAATTGCCGGAATTAATTTTCCGTATTCCGGTATCAATCAAGTCTAAACACCAAACAGACTATTATCCGAAGGTGCCGTACGGTAAACGTTCCATCGAGTAAACGATGGTCTACGAGGAATAAGAAATGGGCATAAAAAAGAAAGGAGAGCACCTACAACTTAACACTAATATTCTTCAGATTGCAAATGAATACTACT
>DAGM01000054.1 GCA_002495735.1 Euryarchaeota archaeon UBA54 | reverse complement strand
GTCTCGAAGGCGTTCTTGTGGATGTTGATCATGATTCCCTCGAGCTTCTGGTCCACCTCTTCGCGGGTCCAGCTCATCCGCAGGCTGTTCTGACTCATCTCAAGTCCGGAGGTTGCCACTCCTCCGGCATTCGATGCCTTACCGGGAGCGAATAGCACCCCATTGGCCTGGAAGCACTCAACGGCTTCTGGTGTGCATGGCATGTTGGCACCCTCGGCGACTGCAATGACTTTGTTGTTGACTAGCATCTGTGCCTCCTTGCCATTAATCTCGTTTTGAGTCGCGCACGGAAGCGCGATGTCGACATTGGTATCCCAGAGGCGATTCAGATTGGGCTCCGGCTTGGAGGCAGTGTACTCAACTCCGTCGAATTGGTCGGCGTACTCGCTCATTCGGCCGCGGCGGTTGTTCTTGAGATCCATAATCCATGTTAGCTTCTCCCTGTCGATTCCTGCTGAGTCGTAGATGAATCCGCTGCTGTCGGACATCGTTACCGGCTTGCCGCCGAGATCGAGGACCTTCTCGCATGCGAACTGGGCGACGTTACCGGAGCCGCTGATGGCGACCGCGGCACCCTCGAAGCTCTTGCCCTTGGTGGCGAGCATCTCTCGAGCGAAGTAGACCAATCCGTAGCCTGTCGCCTCGGGACGAATCCGAGATCCGCCATATGAACGCCCCTTTCCAGTCAGTACTCCTGTGAACTCGTTGGCGAGCTTCTTGTACATTCCGAACAGGTAGCCAATCTCTCGGCCACCCACACCAATGTCACCAGCAGGTACGTCGAGATCCGCGCCGATGTGGCGCCACAGTTCCATCATGAAGGACTGGCAGAAGCGCATGACTTCGGCATCTGATTTGCCCTTAGGATCGAAGTCGGCGCCGCCCTTGCCGCCACCCATAGGAAGACCCGTCAAACTGTTCTTGAAGAGCTGCTCAAAGGCGAGAAACTTCAGGATGGACTGATTCACGCTAGGATGGAATCTGAGACCACCCTTGTAGGGGCCAATAGCACTGTTGAACTGGATTCGGAATCCACGGTTGATGTGGAGATTTCCATCGTCATCGTACCAAGGCACCCGAAACTGGATTATCCTCTCAGCCTCGACGATGGCTTCGACCACTGTGAGGTAATCTGGATTGGCCTGTATCACAGGCACCAGACTGTCTAGGACCTCTTCCACCGCCTGATGGAACTCAGGTTGGTTCGGATCTCTCGCTATCACGCTATTATACACTGTTTTCATTGTACTATCCATTGGCTCACCAAGGGGATTGAACGATTCCTATTTGAGGGACCGGGCGCTTGCGCGACCGAGGGGGGGCTTTTGAATAATATCCTAACTAGATATACGTTCCACGCAGACCCTTGGGGGCCGATAAACCTCATGAGAACAGATGCCTTTCGGCCAACTGCGCCACATCCGACAGATGCCCTGGTAGAGTAATCACATAGACTGCTGCCTGACTCACTTGTCGATTCCTCAGAGCCTCGGCAATCGGAGTATGTTCGCGGAACCACCGCGTGCGTCCGTCATCTCCTATGATCCTGACATCGACTTGGGACATCCGGGGTTCGGCGAGGAGTAGTTTGACGTTTGGCACGTCGATGGCGACGTATCCAGGTAGCAGACCGGCCCGGTGTGCCAGATTATCCTCAAACTGCCTGCGTGAATCCGGGTTCGTGGCAATCTCGAGCAGTCGCTCAACCTGTTGAGGAGTGAGTTCCTCTCTACGGCGACTGCAGCATACCTTCAGCAACTGTCTGTACTTCAGCCTGCGAATCATGTCCTGAGCATAATCTCCGGCACCTCCGAGGACTTCCCATATCTCTGCGTCGACCCGGCGTTGTAGATCCAGAGATTCTGGCATCTGATCCGAGCTACGCTCTACCGCTCTGGAGAGCATAACCTCAGTCACCCTAGTGACTCTATGGAAGTAAACTGCACTGTACATTAGCGCCCTTGCCATCATCATGCCCTCAAGCGCTGGCAGACCACCTTCCTCCACGGCGATGTCGCCGCCATGCCTCTCTAGGCACATGATTAGGCGGCGGTAGTCCACGATTCCGTGGGTGACGCCTGTGAAATGCGAATCGCGGAGTAGGTAGTCCAGTTGGTCGCAGTCCACAGGCCCGTGTACCAAATGGGCTAGGGTCAGGTCCTTGTCGACGAAGTCTTCGCGGCCCTCAGTCCATGCTGTCAGCGAGCGTTCAGTACCTCCCGCACCCGGACCTCGGATTAGACCTGCAACCTCCTTCGGGTCTAGATCGTGCCTTTCGAGTATATCCGGCACCCTCTGACGGTCTGGAACTGATGACTGCTCACCGTCGCGCAGAACATCGTACTCGCCGAGAATTATCCCTTCAGTGATTGACATGTGATCCATCCCACCGCGCTCATGCAGGATATGCTCGAGCGTGTGTGAGTAGGGGCCGTGGCCCACATCATGGAGCATCGCTGCTGCTTGGACTGTATTGGTCTCGTGCTCATCCAAGCCCAGTGACTCAGCCATCATTCCAGCGATGTGAGACACTCCAAGGGAATGCTCGAACCTAGTATGATGAGCTCCGGGGAATACCAGATGAGCCAACCCTAGCTGCTTGATGTGACTGAGTTTATTCATCTCTGGAGTGCCAAGCAGTTCTCTTCGAACGCCGTCCAGTCTGAACTGCCCGTGAATAGCATCGTTGATGACCTTCATGCCCGACCCTGCGGGGCTTCGACAGGACACTTAGCCTTGAAACGCACTATTGCCAGAGCAGCGGGTGGCGGCGATACTTGCTACATTTGAGAGCCGATTCGTAATCGTTGCATTTCATTTGTCTTTCAATTGCAATACAGTTAAGTGCCCCCCATGGCCTGCAGGACTCAGGAGGAACCCGAAGTGGCAGGTGTCAGTCCAATGGTCTCGCTGAGAATCCCCGAGGACCACCTGCTGGAGATTGACCAGCGAGTGGGCCTCGACGGCATGCGAAATCGCTCAGACGTGATTCGGAATGCTGTCCGCAGGTACCTCGCTTCGCCTCTGCCCTCGATGGGAGAGAGAGTCGAGGTTGACCTTGGTCCTGATCTGACTGTGAGGATGCGGGACTTCTGCAAACTACGAGGCGAGTCCGTCGCTGCGGTGCTGCGGCAGGCAGCCCGCGAGCATATCACCAAGGGAACTCTGGAGAGTGCTACGGTAGACCAAGTCCTCTCCATGCGCATGGACGAGTTGCGTGCGCGATTTGATGATGATTCGAACGCTCTATGAGGTGAGAGATTGAGCGATGATGGGATGCACGAGAAAAACGCGGGGGGGCGTCGACGACGCCCCCTCGCCCAACCTGTGCTATGCGGCTTAGGAGGGCTGCGAGCTCGGGCTAGACTCTCTGATGCAGTCGGCTATGAGGCCCATGATGTCCCGAGGGGCTCCAGAGGTAAGTCTCACAAGACCGATCGGGAGCATCTTCTCTGAGATTCAACACACACCGTCTCGCACATCTCGTGCGGGACACCCCTCGATGTGGCAATCTGAACTTTGATGCATGATGCTCTTATCCGGGGTCATGGGCGAGGGAATCTCCGACTGGAGTCGTTTCGAAAGGTTGACGCCGTTCAGAGTCAGAGACGTGCTTCTTGTGGCCAGTCACTTCGACCACTATCTGCTAGAGGAATCGGGGTACTTAGCGGAGATAATGCAGGAGGAGTACTCCGACCTGAACCTCTCTCAGGCACCCCGCATCATCCACAGTCCCGATGCACGTGACGCCCTCAGACTGCTAAGTACACGTGAGTTCGACCTTGTTATCACTATGGCAAGGGTGGGTGAGATGGATGTCAAGGCCTTTGGAACTGAGGCGAAGCGTGTAATCGAGGGCCTTCCTGTGGTCATGTTGAGTCACAACACGCGTGAATTAGCAACCCTCAGTGCAGGTGACGGAATCGATCGCATATTCGTGTGGACGGGCGATAGCAGGATACTGTTGTCGATCTGTAAGCTGATCGAAGACGAACGTAATGTCGAAAATGATGTGCGAGACGGCGATGTCCAAGTCATCCTGCTGGTTGAAGACAGTCGCAGATTCTACTCCGCTTATCTCCCTCTGCTCTACACTCAGCTGGTGAATCAGACGACGCGGCTTATGGGAGAAGGAGGGAATCTGCACGAGAAGTTGCTGAGGTTGAGGGCCAGAGCCAAGATTCTACTGGCATCTGACATGAACTCTGCCAAGTCCGTAATCGACAGATACCACAACAACATCATCGGGATCTTTACTGACGGCAAGTTCCCAAACCAAGGTGGGCAGAGGGACACAGCGGGTCTAGAGTTAGTGCGCTACGCCCAGGAAGGGCATCGCTACATGCCGATACTGTTCCAATCGAAGAATCTTGAACTAAAGGAGGATGCTGAGTCACTGGGCGTTCGCTTCCTCCACAAGGAGGACACACAGCTGTACCGGAGGATAGAGGAGTTCATGGTCGACGAGATGAATTTCGGTGACTTCGTATTCAGGATGCCTGATGGGAGCGAGGTCATTAGGGCTTCAAATCTTGAGGAATTCATACACGGGTTGGAGAACGCGCCCATCGAGTCGATAGAGTACCATGCCGGGAGGAACCAGTTCTCACACTGGCTGAGGACGCGTTCGGAGTTCTACCTCGCGGCGGAGATGAGACCGAAGAAGATTGGTGACTTCGATAACCCCGAGGGAGTCAGGAAATATCTCGCCGATTCTGTCAGGAATCACATCATCCAGGTTCGGATGCGCACTATCAGGGACTACGACGCGAGTCGAAAGGGGGCGGGATTTCAGAGGATCGGCAGAGGGAGCCTAGGTGGCAAGGGCAGGGGCTTGGCCTTCTTCTTCACGCGGATGCTTGACCTAGGATTGAGTGGCGCCTTCCCTGATGTTGAGTTCGTGGTCCCTAGATCAGTGGTAATTGGCACAGACGTCTTCGAGGAGTTCGTCGAGGACAATGAACTCGGTGTGTTCGCCCACGAGGACCATAGCAACGAGGAAGTCAATCAAGCATTCCTCGAAGCCGAATTCACAGACGAGATAGTCGGAAAGATATCGGTGATGCTGCAACAGACCAAGTGGCCCCTAGCCATCCGCTCGTCTAGCCTTCTTGAGGATTCCAGCCATCAGCCCTTCGCGGGAGTCTATGCGACCTACATGCTGGCTAATGACCACCCGGACTTAGAAGTCAGGCTCAGGAGGCTACTTGAGGCGATTAAGCTCGTCTATGCGTCTACTTACTACCGCGGGGCCAAGGCGTACGTCGCTGCCACGCCCAGCACCATCGAGGACGAGCGCATGGCGGTGGTCATCCAAGATTTGGTTGGCGACGAGATCAACGGGCGCTTCTACCCAATGATATCTGGGGCCGCCAGGAGCCATAATCACTACCCAGTTGAACCTCTGATCGCCGAAGATGGTATTGCAGCCATCTGCATCGGCTTGGGTCGTCAGGTTTCGGCCGGAGGAAAGTGCCTGAGATACAGCCCTGGACAACCTCGGAGGATACATCAGTTCCACAGTAATCAAGCGATTCTGGACACCTCGCAGCGCAGCTTCTTCGCCATTCCGATGGAACAAGAGGACGGAGCGGTTCACCCTACTGAGGAAGGCAACCTGCTGAACCTCGGTCTGGCCGAGGCCGAGGAAGACGGTTGCCTTACTCTGGTAGGTTCTACCTACGTGGTCTCGGACGACCGCATCGTCGATTCCGTGGCAGTCGATGGCGGGCCGAGGGTAGTGACCTTCGCCCCAATTCTCAAACACGGACGGTTTCCTCTGTCGGAGATTCTTAGCCACGTGCTCAACACCTGCCAGAACTACATCGGATCGCCCGTCGAACTGGAGTTCGCGATGTCAATCGACCAGAACTCTGGAACTCAGAGGTTCGCCATCCTGCAGGTCAGGCCGATGATGGAGGAGTCCGTGGACATCGACATCGATTTGGCCGAGATTGATCGTTCCAAGGCGATGTGCATCTGTAGCCAGTCTTTGGGCAACGGAATCATCGAGGGAATCAAGGACGTAGTGTACATCCACCCGGAGAGGCTGGACAGGATGCGTACGATGGATCTGACTGCCGAGATAGAGGCCATAGACGCCGTCCTCAGGGCTGAGGAACGACCCTATGTGCTGATTGGCCCGGGCAGATGGGGGTCTTCGGACCCGTCACTGGGCATCCCAGTACAGTGGGACCAGATAATGGGCTCTAGGACGATTGTTGAAGTACCGATGACGGACATCCACGTTGAGCCCTCACAGGGGACTCATTTCTTCCAGAACATCATCACCTTCAACATTGGTTACCTAACGATAGGTGCCGATGATTTCGTCGACTGGGAGTGGTTGGACTCCATCGAGGCATCGACCGAATCCGGAGCTCTCCGTCATGTCAGTCTCGATGAACCGATAAAGGTGATTCTAGACAGCCGCGATTCCGAGGCCATCATAACCAAGTGATGGCCAATCTTCTTGGTCGGTCTATTGTCAGGACTGCTTCCATGAGG
>DAGM01000008.1:28066-31187 GCA_002495735.1 Euryarchaeota archaeon UBA54 | reverse complement strand
ATCGAACGCTTCCGCGACGTCGGAGACATCATCGTCCTTCCACCAACCGTTCTCTGCCATCCGTTTCACCTATACTCGGACGCGTACCGCCCTTGAATGCTCGTCAGGTCTGCATGTCCATCTACCAAGCTTCGGGCCTGCTAAAGTGACTGACAATGGTTGTGTTAGAACTACAGCTCGGGCACTCGATGCGAATTGGCAGCACCGCGTCGCATTCTGGACACACCGTGCCTGGTTTACCTAAGCCAGAGCATTCCTCTGAGCAAGGAACCTCAATCCTCCCATTCTCGTGCCGGACTGCTGGAGTAGCTCCGCTGCAGATTGGGCACTTGCCCTGCTCGGCCTGGGCAACTGGCTCAGGGGCTTCTCCCGCGACCTCTCTCGCCCTGACCGACTGGATTCTGTCCTCGGCCCCTCCCAGCATGAACTGAGGGTACCACAGGACGTGCATCAGGAAGGCCGCTGAGAGGAATCCTGTAACGACAAACATTGCCACCAACATGCCGCTATAGTCCGCTATCGGTGGCCTCTGTGCTATCGCGTGCGAGCCCGACCATGACATCAGGTTCACCATAATCATCCACATCCCTAGGCTTAGACTCCATGCCCTCAGGCTGTGATCCCTCCATGCCTTCTGGACAACGCGAGGGTCTGGGTGCGAGTGTCGCTCCTCGACGTGAATATCCCGAGTCTCTATGACGGCGCGGTGCACGACCACGATAGCTAGGAAGAACAGGATGAGATTGGAAATCCCCAGCATTACCCAGTCCATACCCGTTGACCCCCAAGGAAATCCCGGTGACTTTGAGTGGGAACTTATCGATCCCAGCTGCACCGCCATCATTGCAATCCACAGATAGACCAAGTTCTCTCTCATTATCGGATATCTGGTCCACAACGTAACGAAAACCCCCACCCAGGCTATTATCGATAGGAGCGCCAACATCAGTGACAAATCGGACAGGTTCTGGAAACCGCTGAGCCCCACTCGGTTGTAGTCTCCTCCGCTTGCCAGTTCTCCGATTCCAAGGTCCCAGGCTCCGAGCACCATTCCAGCGAAGGCCAGTCCAAGGCAGGTTAGCTCCCCGATTCTCCACTGCCTTTTCATAACAGTAAGATGGAACGTGAAATCCTCTAGGAAGATGTCCAGCAGGGCCAACCTCTCGTCCCTGTCAGCAAACCTCCACGGTAGTTGAACATCAGTCAGGCGAGGCGACTCTCTGCTCGAAGTGACACCGGCTGTAGGTGCAGTTCCACCCTCATCCACGCTAACGCCGAATCAAGGCACCGCATAAGGGACGCGCTGTGGCGGCCCATCTGCGCCGGGATAGGCAGAGGAGGATGAGTGGCGCCGAGAGGGAGATTTGAACTCCCGAGGGAAAATCCCACAAGATTTCCAGTCTTGCGCAATACCAGGCTATGCGATCTCGGCAGGCGACCCGGCGAGTGATACCAATCTCTTGAGTCTGTTGCACTCACACAAGTCAATCCGCAGTGGTTAAATCGGGCCCTCTGATGGCCGGGGCACTGCCACTGTGGCTTAGGGGTATAGCATCCCATTGGTAATGGGAAGGTCGGGAGTTCAATTCTCCCCAGTGGCTCCATCCAGAACTCCTGAGGGCAATCATATTTTCTGATGAAAATGCTGCTATATCCTCCTGTTCTAGGAACAGGACCAATTCATTCATAATACCCCAAACCCACGTAGGCACATGCCAGCCGAGCGAAAGAGACTAGCAGGAGCCATCGTACTCCTCATGCTCACAGCACCGATTGCCGCCGCAGCGTCCACGAATTGGATAGGACCTTCCTCGGTCAACCCCCAAGGAGATGCAGTTACACTGACGGGGTTCAGAGTACCGGGTAACTCCACCGTCCTCGACGGTTGGCTCCATGTAACCGACTCGCCCATGGCAGCATCCTTAGACAGCGGTATAGTATGGGGGGGTGCCGACTTCTCTTCAGGTATCTTCTATGGTACCGAGCTGATAAACGACGAGTCACTGACTCTCGAGGACGACGGTACGAGGTCAAACATCAGCACCTTCGACGAGGGTACTATCACAGTGAATCTCAATGGCGCGTACAAGTACTCTCCCGGCTGGCAGCATGTCTACGACTACGGTTACAGCACAGGTGTATCCGGTTGTAGCGGAGGTAATGGGACTGTTATGGAGAGGGGTTGGGACAGCGATTTCGACACTAACCTCGACAGCGATGAGATTGCCTGGACAGACTACTTCTGCGACGTCGTAATCAACGGTTCGACTGTAGGCTACCTCTTCCAGTTCTTCACGACCCCTGCCGGAACCAATTGCGAGTACGCAGGCAACCTGATGAAGGCGGGATTGAATACCAACGGTAACAATCAACTCGACTCCAATGAAATCACCAATCAGACCTACTTCTGCAACCAACACAAACTTTGGCAGGCCACCACTTTTAGCGGATTAAATGGAAACATCTCCGGCGGCGAGCAGACGCTGTCTCACGGCGTAGTCCCTGCTTCGGCGACCGAGGGAATTGTCTCTGTGGGCACGTTGCCTGGATCGCCCGTGCCAGCAGGCAGCTCGGGGTACTTCCTGATCCCCCAGGTCGATGTCCCCGCCGCTGAGGACATCAGTGGCTACTACCTGAACTTCGACCACTGGTACCACCTTGACAGCACTGCTGCAGGCGGAGGAGACGGCGCTTGGGTCGAGTACAGAATCAACACCAATGGCTGGACCGACTGGTCTTACATCGCCCCCGACGGCGGCTATCCGAGCACCATGTCTACCAGCGCACCCACTCCAGCGGGCGCCCCCTCTGGGGCCGTCCCTGTGTTCGCTTCACCCACTCACAGCGGCTGGATATCGAGTAACATCTCTATGTCATCGATTGCTGACATTGACAATGCCAGCAAGATTCAGTTCAGATTCCACATTTGGACCGACCCCACTTCCACCAACGAGCGTCCTGGATGGTTCCTCGACAACATCAACTTCCATAACGACGGGATTCAGTACGGAGCATGGCACGGAGGTTGCTACGCCCCCGGCTCGACCTGCTCATACTCTGCGAGCCAGTACGGCGCCCTGCAGAGGACAATGGACCTGATAGGGACCAACAGCACCCACGA
>DAGM01000008.1:3290-27741 GCA_002495735.1 Euryarchaeota archaeon UBA54 | reverse complement strand
ATTGAGGTAGATATGGAGTGGGACCTTCAGGGCTCATACTCAGACAACGCTTGCGTCGAACTCTCTCTGAACAACAACACATGGACCGACATCTCTTCGACGGGCTCGAGCACTGTTTACAACTGCGAGGACAGAGCAGGCTCGATTCCTGGTGTAAACGGCTATGATGGAGTCTCCGGAGATCAGAGCAACGGGATACGAACAATCTCCTTCGACATCCCGACCTCGTTCCAGAACCAGGCTAACGTATATCTTCGGTTCATTGTCGATAGCGACCCTTACCTTCCTCACTATGGGGGCAGCACAGCAGATGAACAAGAAGGGTTGACCGTTGCCGCCATACGTGTCGTAGATGGTTCGGGCAACACTGTCTTTGAGGACGACTTAGAGACTTCATCTACCGCGTATCACTATGGCGCTGTTTGGCCGAACCCTAACTCAAACACCCAAGCAGGTACCGACGACTGGGCCTACTATACTTTCACCAGTGGATCCCAAGACATCACCAAGGGCTTCGAGGACTCCACTGCCAGCAACCCCTCGACGGGCATGCCTTCCGGATGGACCAGAAACCCCAGTTCTTCCTCAAACGATCTCAAGTGGTCCTACGGGCAAATCACATCAAACGCCGGCCCCACGAACAACGAGCCCTCATTCCCTTATGCCCTAGCAATCAACCTTGGTGGGACGTACGGACCCAGCCTCAATACGAATCTGTATTCTCCGACATACAGCCTGCCTGCCAACTCAAGCGCCTCATTCGTGATGGACCACTGGGCCTGCTTCGAGAATAACTGGGACGGAGGCGGCATCTTCATCTCGATCAACGGCGGCTCTTGGGGCTACTGGGACCCGGGCAACAACTTCTACGACACACCCAGCATTGCGTACACATATACATCAATCCCTCAGGGTTCCAACTACTTCGGCGCGGTTCACTGCACTACCTCGGGCTCAACATACACCGTTACATCGACCGCGTTCGAGTCTAAGGAGGCGAGCCTAGCGTCCTTTGCGGGTGATGACGTTCGCTTCAGGTTCCACGGAGGTGCAGACTCAATTTGGCACATGGGCGGATGGTACCTCGATAACGTCGGAATAAGAATCGCCAACTACGGGAATCCGGGCGACTGGCTGAGTCCGGTCTTTAGCGCCTCTGACATCCACGACTTCAACCTCGGATTCATCGATGTCGATGCCGCGATTCCCTCTGACTCTTGGGTCGGGGCGTCTCTGATTGACACTTTCACCGGAGAGACTGTTCCTGGATATTCGAACGTCTCTTTCCCGATTTCTCTGGCCGGAGTTGACACCACTACGACCCCTCAGATGAAGCTCATGGTACACATGGGCACCAACAACGAGGAGGAGACTTCTAAGATAAACAAGATTCACATCGGCGGCAAGAGGATTCTGAACGCCGCAGCGTTAGAGGGTAACGGATGGGATCTCAGTGCTAGTGTGAGCCTCATCGATGGCCTGTTGAACGCCACCGGCGTCTCTGGCACAGTCTCCTCTGACTACCTCCACTCCTCGAGGCCAATCAAGAGCATCGGACTCTCAGGGAACTTTTCTAGTGGCCTCTCAATAGACTTCACAGGCCCCAATGGAGGTACTCTGGGAACTGCATCTCAGGGGGGGTTGACCTTCACCTACCCTCAGCCTGGATTCGGGGTGTCGATATCACTGCCCACGAATGGCTGGATTGACAGACTGGTCCTGACAACCAACTTCGCCGAACCGGCACTCAATCCCGACATTGACGTCATCGATGACGGGACTCACGAGTGGAGCTTCCCGTTCGGCATTAACTACGGTCACTACGGATGGCAGTCACTGCTCACCGACTCGGGAGGCGAACCACAGTACCAGGCCACAACGGCCATACTCGCCCTCGACGGCAGCAGTCCTGCATCGCTGTCCTTCAGGATTCCAGCAGCCGGAGCGGTTACCGCTGGAATCATCGCGGTTTCACCGGATTCTAACGGATTCGAATCCCCGGTCTCCGTTTCTGTTGGGACGGCGACTCAGAGTAGTAGTTCAGTCAATTCACCATTTTACAATATGCTTGACAGTGCTCAGATACTCGCAATTAACTCGCTGCCGGGTACTCATACTGACTCTGACACCGGAAGGCAGTGGAGAGAAGTCTCCTTGAGTATAGATTCGAACAGCGCTCAGACGGTGACACTGAGTAGGATGGGGATAGGCTACATGATTTTCGAGAACGTCTCTGGACTAGGCGCCTCAGTATCAGCCTACCACGACTCGCAGACGCAGGACGACCCCCCTCCAGAGCAGGTTTCGATACCTGTCACCATCTCTGCGGAGATGGGTTCTATAGCCATTGATGGCGATATCGATTTCGACTACATCATGACAAATCGTGACTTCCAAGTTCCCAACACGATGTACCCAGATAGGCAGCTGGTGGAGATTCAGACCAAGCACCACCACCTGTATGACAACTCGGAAATCGAGAAGATTACCTTGCGAGGAACTGCCTCTGACGGAGTGATTCTCGAATTCGAGGTCTCAAAGGACCCAGCATATGATTGGGATTCGACAGCTGCAGTGATGTTCAGCCAATCCTCAGGCATCAATTCCGCTATGCTTGACGAGACGGCCAGCTACATCGGTAACGAGACGCACAACGACGGTTGGAACGATATCGTCGTCCACTGGGCGTTTGAGATTTCTTGGAGTTGGGACGACGTCGATAGCATACGCTGGGTTGCTCAGGCCTTCGACTCATCAGGAGAGACGGTGTGGCCAGCAGTGTCATTCAGTGGCCAGTCCGGTGCCAAGGCCGTGGAGAATGATCTACAGGTCGACTCCTTTGAGGTCCGAGACGAGTCCGGTAGATTGCTGTCCAACCAGTTCTCACCGTTCTACCCGTTCCCGATTATGGATGGCGCTCAGGTCAACATATCGGGGTCCGTCCGCTTCCAGGACTCGACCAGTTCCCGCCCCGACGCCGGTGACTATTCTGTCGGCCTGAATCTATCGGGTAACCTATTCGCAATGACATCCGAAGACGGAGGAGGGTACTCTGGAATCGTTTCTCCTCCGGCATCGCTGTCGGAATTATCTATGTCGCCGATGATGCTCTCTGTCGGCCCATCAGGATCGGCGGCAGGAGTTGAGGATGTGACAGGGGTTCCACCTCAGGTCATAGTCAGAGTCGATTCCAACCCACCCATCGCTGGTCCTATGGAACTCAACACCAATATCGGCCTGCAATCGGCCCACGCTAAGGTTTGGGAACCCGACAACCCACTCGCATTATTCATCACCATCGATGAGGGAGAGGCCCGCGGCGAGATAATCACGCTGCGCTACTGGCGCGAGACCATGGACGACCTGAATATGGACGGTGTAGCCGATGAAGACGAGTACTTGTCTATGCAGATGCCTCTAACCTCAGGAATGACCGGTCAGCAGCAGGTGCAGTTTCCTTCGCTGGATCTCTCCGCTCTGCCGTTCAACAGCATGGTCCACTTCTACATTGAGGGCACCGACTGGGCCGGACACACCTATCAGGACGGAGGAACCGGAGGGGGCCCCGGTGCTGCTGACGCATGGGCCAGTATCGTGGTAGCCACCGACGAGCCGACCAGCCTGATTTCATCTGGATACGAATTGGATCGTGAGATTGGCTACCTGCTTGCAGGGGTGCCTCACACCTTTACTATCCAAATCGAAGAAGCCAACGGCATCCACACTCTCGATAACATCACTGTGATGCTGTGCGGCGACGGCCCGTCGAATTTGGGTAAGTTCACCTACGACCCGTCCAGAGGGACACTGTGGACCGCTGATGACAGCATGGTTTCGCCACTTAGTGCTCAATCATCTCAAATCACTTCGGACATCACCCAGATTAGCCTTGGCTTCGAACTCTCGTGGGACTACCCGTGGGAGGATGGTCAACTCGGATGCAAACCGAGTATCAGTATCGAGGACGACCTCACTACTGTCGCTTACCAGAATAACATAGGCGAACTGACATGGGAGCTCGATAACAAGTTCATGGCAGTTCCGGAGTCCATGTCCGATTTGACTCCGCCTCAGATTGAGTCAATCGGGAATTCGCTGTACCTGCGACAGGGAGATGAGTTCCAGATGGACGGCGCGATATACTACGCAGGCTCACAGGTGCGGGCTTCGGAGATTCCCGAAGACCTACAGGTCGAGATTGAAGTCATCTACGGCACTCAGGAAGTCGACATTGTGGTCGTAGTGGATTCCGACGGATCCTTCTCTGGGTCCATGGTCCTACCTGCAAGGGTGCCGTTAAATCCCGAGATGTCAGTCACTACCAGTGTCCTAAACGTCCCAGGATTGGGTTCGTCTGTGGCCAATAGCGATGCTTCCGTTATAGTTGACAGCAAGGCACCACAGGCCCTGTTCAACATAGCAGATTATCCAGATTCTTCTCTGACGATATTGGATTCAGACCTGCTGGGAGATGTCACGGTGACCGTGACAATGGTCGACGAGATCGGTATGATGGATGGCCCGCTGCAGGTTTCGTGGGTCTACGTCAGAGCAAACGGTCCAGTTGCAGGGACCGAGGCCACTGGTGAGATGACCATGATTATCGACGACGACACCAACGATGTGTATCAGTCGGCGCTGGATTTCAGTCCGTTAAATGACATGAAGATAGAATCAGGGGACTATCTCTGGTTCTGGATAACCTCTACGGACAAGTCTGGTAACGAGATTATCGGCTCAGGGAGTGATTCGGCACCGAGGCAAGTCACTCTGAGAATCATGGAGTTCCTCGGGCAATACACTCGCTCGGTAATCAACCCTAGCAACACTCCGGTGCAGGGCGAAATCATCTCCATCGAGACATTCTGGGAGAATCCCGGCAAGAGAGAGGGAGAGTTCACTGTCGGACTCTATGAACTGGTCGATGGAGGTCAGTGGAGAGAATCACTCTCCACAGCTAGGGACGGACCCATTGTATTGCCATTGCCCGCTGAGAGCTCGAGTGTCTACACTGAGTTCCAATGGGAGTCGTGGCAGCCAGGCCAACCGAACCTGTATCTCATCGTTGATGGTGACTTTGACAACCCCTACCAGGCAATTGTAGGGGTTAACGTACAGCCACCGCCTACCACCGAAACAGGAGGCGAAGACTCGCAGATGATTTTGCTCGGAGGCGTACTAGTCGTTGTAGTTCTAGGCATAGCTATGACCATGTTAAGAGGACGCGACAGTGATGACTACTACTACGAGGACGATGACGAAGACTACTACGGGGGAGACTCGTGGGAGTACGAGAAAGAGGAGCCGGGAGAGGAAGAAGAAGCGGAAGAAGATGCGGACGACGAAGTCGAGTGACGGCTATTCAAACTCACTTCATCAACCGCCTCGGCTGCAAGCCTATGACCTCTCGTGTTTATAGGCCATAGTGCAGCGTTCGCCAGCCTGAGGAAGTGATTCTTCAGATGGGATGCGCGATGCCTGAGGATAGCGATGCTGGTACTTTCGATGATCTCAGAGAGGAGGTCGAGGAGCTCAGAACCCTCGTCAACACACTGCTCACAATCATAATGGAAGAGGCTGACGGAGTTCAGTCAGGGGCTGCCCCGTCGATACCCGATCAACCGAAGCGCGGATACTGCATGTAGTTAGTACTGCACCGGCTCGGGGTCGATGCTACGCCACAGGTACCATGTTGCTACTGTCCTCCAGGGTCTCCAGTCCTGCGACTTCGCGAGCACTTCATCGGTGCTCAGGCTTCCACCTTCTGCGTACAGCCGCTCAACTGCACGTACCACTCCTATATCGTCCACCGGAAAAACATCCGGCCTCAGCAACGTGAAGATTAGGATCATCTCAGCTGTCCAGTTCCCTACTCCTCTGAGTTCAGTCAGAGCCGCTATCGCCTCAACATCACTCATCCCGCCCCAGTCCTTGTCGGCGTACCCACTCTGCCAAGCTTCGGCTATCCCGAGGATGTACTCCGTCTTGCGTCCCGACAACCCACAACTGCGAAGCTCTTCAGGACGATGTGACAGCACTGTCTTAGGATTCACATCCCCTACTAGGTCCTCGAATCTGCCCCGGACCGTTCTCGCGGCGGCAGTGGAAATCTGCTGGCCCATGATGGACGATACTAGAGTCGGAAACATATCCCCCTTCGAAGAGAGGGCAGGGTCCTCGTTCCGTGCGATGACCCCTGCTAGAGCTGAATCGGCGGCAGACAGTTCCGCCTTGGCAACATCCCAGTACTCAGGGACCTTCTCTGCCCTCTGCATATCGAGATGCACAGCCTCATGGTTCAAGACGAATGCGTATGTCCGGGTACCATGAATATGGAGTCGATGCTCCTACTAGGCGCTGGACTGATGACCGCTGCCTTCGTCGCAGTAGTTGTATTCTCACCAGGTACTCTCACCGATGAGCCCGCTGACTGGGAGATTGTCGATGTCTGCCTAGCTGGCCACAGCGAGATTGACTCGCATGACCACGCAACACTGAGTATATTCATCGACGGCTCAGAGGTCTCAATCGCAGCCAACATAGGAATAGATGACTCCGAATGCGATGGCATGCGAGGAATCCACACCCACGATGAGACTGGCAAGCTCCACATTGAGACTCCAACTCCGATGAATGCCCCCGTTGGGGCCTTCTTCGAGATCTGGGGCGAGACCTTTAACGAGAACCAGATACTCTACAAGGTAGCCGACAAGGACAGCGAGGTGGTGATGTACGTGAATGGCGAGTTGAACTACGAGTACCAGAACAGCGTCATTCACAACAACGACATCATAGAGATTCACTACCGCGACAAGTCCGATTAGCCCTTGATTACCGCTATCGGCCTCAATCGAGCCACTGGCCTTGCTAGGCCAGCCTCGCTGGTCAGGCGGATAACTTCGTCAACGTCCTTGTAGGCCTCGGGTGCCTCCTCGGATAGGACGTTCGGAGTCTTGACCCGAACGTGGATGCCGCTTGCTTCGAGCGATTCCATCAGGGCGTTTGAGTCTACACTCTTCCGCGCAGCGGTGCGAGAGAGCCTGCGACCTGCCCCGTGACAGGAAGACGAGAAGGCGTCATTGCCCCCTGAGGTAGGTCCAGCAAGGACCCATGAAGCAGTCCCCATGTCCCCTGGGACCAGCACTGGCTGCCCAACTCCGGAGAATGCGGCAGCCAGCTCGGGATGATCCCCTCCGAGCGCTCTGGTGGCGCCCTTGCGATGTACGCAGCAGGTGCAGGAGGCACCGTGAACGCGATGCTCCTCAATCTTGGCGATGTTATGGCTCACGTCATAGACGACATTCAGCTCGCCATCCCGGCCGTGCTGCTCGCGAAGTGCCTCGCGCAACCTCTGAGTCAAAGCCGAGCGGTTGGCGAAGGCATAGTTACCGGCAGCCCGCATCGCATCAAGGTAGGCCGCCCCCTCACGGCTGTGAATCGGGGCAGCTGCGAGCTGACGGTCCGCGAGACTAATCCCCCATTCTTCCGAGTGCCAAACATCGCCATCTCTGCGATAATTCGACTCTATCGCAGCCACATGCTCGGTGCAGACCTGATGCCCGAGCCCTCGGGATCCGGTGTGGATCATGGCAGTCACCTGTCCTTGTCTGAGGCCGAAGGCAGAGGCGGCATTCTGGTCGACCACCCTGTCTACTACCTGTAACTCGACGAAGTGGTTACCCGACCCAAGGGTACCGAGTGCTGTCGAGCCCCGCTTGAGCGCGCGTTCACCGACATCTCTCTCAGAGCTCTCTAGCCGACCGTTTGACTCGATGGCCCCGAGGTCCCGCGACTCTCCCCATCCGAGGTCGACCGCGGCGCTCGCGCCATCCGAGAGAACAGATTCGATTTCGCTCGCAGTCAGGCTGACTCCTCCCTTGCGGCTGGCCCCGGCAGGAATCGAGTGAGCAAGGCTCTCGGCCAGTGCCTTGGGATTGACGTCTTCCAGAGTCAGCTCAGTAGCGCACATCCTGACTCCGCAATTGATGTCGAAACCGACTCCTCCGGGAGATATCGCCCCACCCTGCTCGCCAGAATTCACGTCGGTCGCCACTACTCCTCCTATCGGGAAGCCATAGCCGAAATGCCAATCGGCCATTGCCCAAGCTTCGCCGACGATTCCTGGCAGGCAGGCAGTGTTGACAAGCTGATTGGGAGAGCGGTCGTCAGAGTGCTCCGCCATATGCTTCTCGTCAGCTATCAGGATGGCGTCGGTGAGCATGCTGCCGTGCTTCGTGATGCGCATCCGGCCTGGGCCTGATGGTTCGAGAAAATCCCTCCACTCGGCTGTCATGGCCAAGCCTGCTGCACTCTCGCTTTCAACACAACGGGCAACTCTCGACAATCGCCTTCAAGACCGTCAGTCCGATGGATGGAGCGCAGGAAGGTGTGATAGCATGGCTTTCGGAGAGATCCATATACCCTACTGGGATGAATCAGGACACGTCTGCAAGACCTGTCGGGTTACTGGAGCACGCTTCTGGACTAGAGACAGTAGTCGCACCACCTGCGGCGATACTACTGAGGACCCGTATACCTTCATCGGCAACCCGACTATAGGCGGCTTCTCGATGAGGGGCAAGCCTCTCAAGGATGCAATGAGGAAAGCCTTCCTCGACTTCTTTGAGAAGCGTGGCCACACACGCGTGGAACCCTATCCAATCATCGCCAGATGGCGTGACGACATCCACCTGACCATAGCCAGCATAGCCGACTTTCAGCCACATGTGACGAGCGGACAGGTCCCTCCGCCGGCAAACCCTCTAGTCATCAGCCAGCCCTGCATCAGGCTGACCGACGTGGCTGCAGTAGGCCGTTCCGGACGACATCTATCTACCTTTGAGATGATGGCTCACCATGCTTTCAACCGTCCCAAAGACGGTGACGTAGTCTATTGGATAGACCAGTGCGTGCGCTACTGCGATGAGATGCTAGTCGATTCTTTTGGCATCAGTCCCGAGGATCTGACCTACGTGGAGAATCCATGGTCGGGTGGCGGCAACGCTGGCCCCGCCCTCGAGGTCATTGTAGGGGGGCTCGAACTGGCCACCCTGGTGTTCATGAGCCTAGAGGAATCGGACGAGGGTGAAATCGAAATTAAGGGACTGCGTTACAAGGAGATGGACCTGCAGATTATCGACACCGGCTACGGTCTTGAGAGGTTCTGCTGGGCCGCAGCCGGAACTCCCACTATCTACGAGGCCATCTATCCGGAGTCCGTGACTTGGTTGAAGCAACTGAGCGGTTTCGACTCGATGGTATCTTCTCTGGGTATGGGGGTGGACATGGATGCCCTGCTCAGCGAACTCTCACGACTAGCAGGAATCCTGAACATAGACGTCGGTACCGACGTGCAGGCGCTGTACGAGAAACTGGTGGAAAGACTCTCTGAGACAGGAATCAAGCTCTCTGTAGACGAGCTGAAGCGAGTTACTGAACCGCTGTCTTCGATATATGCTATACCTGATCACATGCATGCGCTTTGCAATATGCTCGGTGATGGACTGGTTCCGAGCAACGCCAAGGCGGGCTACCTCGCTAGGATGCTGGCGCGCCGTGCCTGTAGGATGAAAGACGGAATCGGCGCGTCCGTCAGCCTCTCCGACCTCGGAGCACATCACATGGATACCTATCTGGACATGTCTTCTTTCGTTCAGTCGAGAGAAGGGGTTCTGAGTATTCTCGAACTCGAGGAGACTCGATACTACCAGATGTTGAGGAAGGGCGAGGCTGCGGTGCGCACGGCACTGAAATCTTTGCCAAAGGACGCAGCCGAGATACCCGACGAGACCCTGTTCCGTCTCGCTGAGGAGCGGGGGCTGAACCCGGAGATGACGGTGTCGATTGCGCATGGGCTCGGTTGGGAGCGGTTGACTGTCAGAGTCGGCTTCGCGGCAGACATGGCTGCTCGCAACGCCCAGATGACCAAGGCCGCTGCCAATTCTCGAGAGATACAGAGCATAGTCGATGTGGACTCTATGCCGGCTACCTTGCAAGACTACTACGACGACACCAGGGCTACTGAGTTCACCTCTGAAGTGCTACACTGCAGCCCTCTTCCAAAGGGGACTGCAGACTCGATGAATTATTCTTCCGAAGTTGTCGGTGAGCCGACGCACGCTATCATCCTCGACCGCACCCTGTTCTATCCAGAGGGCGGCGGGCAGCTTGGCGATCAGGGGACTCTATCTCAGAACGGCTCGTCAGCAAACGTATTCGACACCAGAGTCGAGGGCGAAGTCATCCTCCACTTGACTGACGCACCGTTGGCCCGCGGACCGGCCAAAGGTGTCATCGACTGGGGCAGGAGGAAGCAGTTGATGGATCACCACACGGCGGTGCACATCGTTGGAGGGTCGGCCAGGGAAGTGCTAGGTCCCCACATTTGGCAGGCAGGCTCGAACAAGGGCGCGCGCTACGCAAGACTCGACATCACTCATTACTCAAGGCCAACGAGAGAGCAACTAGACAGTATCGAAGACAGAGCCAACGAGATTGTTGAATTGAACCCCGGGATAGAGAAGCTGGTCTTGGATAGGGCTGAGGCCGATGCCATCTTCGGCTTCGACATCTACCAGGGCGGCCCTCCTAAGCATAGTCAGATACGAATCATCAGGATAGGTGACTACGACATTCAGGCCTGTGGCGGCACGCACCATGATGAAGCGGGCAAAGTTGGGGAGTTACGCATCATCAGGTCGAGTCAGGTACAAGACGGGGTAGAGCGTCTGCAGATCGTGGCAGGGGAAACGGCACGCGAGCACGCACGGCGCCAGGAGCGCCTGCTAAGCGAATCATCGGAGATTCTCGGAGTGCAACCCGACGATCTGCCTCGCACCGTATCTCGCTTCTTCGAGGAGTGGAAGTCACAGCAGAAGAGAATTGAATCAATGGAGGCCGAAATCGTGAGATTGCGAACCAGTGGAGGGGGGGATGCAGCAGTCGAGAAGGACGGTGTTCGCTACGTGGTGATGGAGTCAGAGGGTGACTCCAAGCAGATGATGATAATGCTGGGTGAGTTGACTCGCGATGCGTCCACACCCACTCTAGCGGTACTCGGAAGCCGCGAGGGTGGCGGCACACTCATTGTCGCTTCGACCGAGGGCAGTATAGCAGCCGAGCGCCACAACGCGGTCGAAATACTCAATGCCATAGCAGGGCACATCGGCGGAGGAGGGGGCGGCAGGCCGACCATCGCACAAGGTGGCGGCTCCAATCCCGAAGGGATCCCAGCCGCACTCGATGAGGCACGTTCCCTACTGGGCATCTGAGCAATCTACAATCCGTCGATTTGATGGCGGAACTGCATCACGCACGCACGTGGTAGAGCAAGTCGACGTCTCAGCCCGCGCAGCTGCGATAGAGTACGCTATTCGCGACGTCGTGATTCCCGCCGTCGAACTCGAAGCCCAAGGTCACGAGATCATCCGCCTCAATATAGGCGACCCACTGGCCTACGAGGGCCTGCCGACTCCAGAGCACATGATCACCTCATTCAAAGCAGCGCTCGACCGGCAGGACAACGGCTACGGACCTTCCTACGGGATTCCAGAACTACGTAGTGCCATAGCATCTGCAGAATCTGCGAAAGGATGGGACTGCTCGCCTAATGATGTATATGTCACGCACGGTGTCACTGAGGCACTGCAAATTATCTTCGCCGCATTCTTAGAGGAGGGTGACACCATCCTCGTCCCCGGCCCCCATTACCCTCCGTACATGGCCTATCCACAGATGTACGGAGGCACTACCGTAGAGTACCGGATGGGCCCAGGTGACGGATGGCAAATCGACCTCGAAGACATACGTTCCAAGATGAACGACAGCGTCCGACTACTCGTCCTGATTAACCCAAATAATCCTACCGGAAATGTTGCCACGCCAGACGAAGTAGACGCACTCATTGACATCGCGAGCCAGTGGCCTAAGTGCACCATCCTTGCAGATGAAATCTACGACGGGCTCGATTTCACTGGACACCAGTGCTCTGCGGCCTCACGTTCCGATAGCACCCCAGTCATCGTTCTCAATGGAGTCTCGAAGGTCTACTTCGCACCCGGTTGGAGGGTCGGCTACATGGCTTGGCACGACCCGAGTGGCGCTCTTAGAGTCGTTCGCGACGGTGTCGAACGTCTGCTCCGCAGCAGATTGTGCGCCTCGACCCCGGCACAGCACGGCTTCCTAGCTGGCCTTGTAGACGACACGGGATGGATGGCGGGACACCGAGGCAGAATCAGGAGGAGAATGGATTACTGCTTGGACAGAATCGCCTCTATCAATGGGCTTGAGTGCGAGACTCCCGGAGGGGCGTTCTACTTGTTCGTGAGAATTACCGATCCCGAGATGGCCACCGATGACAAGGCATTCGTGCTCGATTTGTTGCACCAGCACCATGTGCTGGTGGTCCACGGTTCGGGATTTTCACCCGAGTTCGGCAGCGGCCACTTCAGGATGGTATGTCTGCCGCCCGTTGAGGTCCTCGCCGAGGCCCTCGATCGCATCGAGACGTTCCTAGGTGGCTGATTGATGGGGCTCATGGAATCCATCAGGAATTATTTCTCCACTCCGTCATCACTGGAGGAGGGTGTGAAGGAACGCTGGAAGGCTTTCGATGACGGCACCTACAGGGACTTGTCTCGAGACCACGATGAGATTGCTTGGCGAGCAGGAGGGGGTTGGTTTGAGTCGTGGTTCCAGGGGCTCGAGCAGAGGACGGGGCAGAGTCTCGGTCGCCGTCTCGCACACGCTGCTGTGGAGCATGAGGAATACATGATGGAATCTGGAGGTTGGGACGCTCCTTCTGGACGCGACCTCGCTTCATGGTCACGAACCATCCTACGCTGGGAGACGAGCGGCTTCGGCAGGTTCAGAATTCTTGAGGATGGTGATGAGACGAGGATAGTAGTCGAACAACCCGCATCGGGACCTATCTGCTCAGGACTCATAACCGCAGCTTGGGAGGGGGCTACGAGCAAGCGTCACCGTTTCCTCTGGTCTGAGAGTGCAGGCGAGGGACTGGTCATCACTCTGACTCAGGACGCTGCACAAATCCCCGGCCCCAAACCCCTCAGTCCGGCTTGGAATGACCAAAGTTCCGGCGTTGGTACAATGGCCGAGTCGAACGATGAGATGTGGTTGGATTTGCGGAGCGACTCCCCTGGTCAATGGTCGATAATGGGGGAGCGCATGATGTTCCTCCCTCGGGACCTAATACTGCGCTTCGAAGAATACTGCCTCCCGTATCTCGACGGCATCTCTGAAGGCAGGGTCGAAGACTATGCTTGGAAAGGCCTCGATGAGAAGCGCTCTGCGTGGTGGACGGCTGCAGCTGACTCGGCCAGAGAAAGATTCGTTGCAGAGGGCCACCATGTTCTCGTTCGCGATTCCTCCGACTGGGGCAGCATCGCCCGTCGGCACCTGTCGTATCATGGACTCGGGGGAATTGAATCGATGAAACAGATAGATAATCATGGAGGAGTGATTCTTGGTTTCTCCACAGTATTCCATCCAGCCATTGCAAGTGGAGTACTGCTCGGCTGCTGGGAGCGGGCTTATGGCAGAAATGGCCGCGCCTCAATCAACTTCGAGGGAGGTAGAGTAACGCTCGATTTACTCTCTTCGAGAGAGATAGCTGCCTGACTCCGATTGCGCAGTGGCTGTGAAACATTATATCGGTGCCCAATTTCAATCTGACGGCCCCCTTGGGGCCGGGTGTACTCCATGGCCCTGAATCACAACCAGTACGCTGTTCTCGCAATCACCGCGACTCTATGCCTAGCGGGATTCTACACAATCATCGATGCCGGTCTTTCGACCACTGAGTCAGGAGGCTTTGAGGCGGCCGGCGGAGACATTGAGGCCAACGATGAATTCCACATTGGAGGAGAGGACTTCGATGGCGACGGGCTGCCTGACAGGATGGAGCAGACCCTGTATGGGACCGACTGGAGGAACGCTGACACCGATGGTGACGGACTCGAGGACGGATGGGAAATTTCCAATGGCCTAGACCCACTTGACAACGGCGAGCCAGCTACCAGTGATATTTCATTCACTCCTACCGACAACGAAGAAGAGACAGGAGAGCAGAACGAGACCTTCCCTAATCCTGACAACGGTCCGTTCGGCGACCCCGATAGAGACGGCCTGACGAATACTCAAGAGATGGAGTTGGGTACCAATCCTAATCTCAGAGACACCGATGGGGATGGCTTGAACGACCGGTGGGAGTCTGAGTACACCTTCGTTGTCGAGACTCCGTCCGGCGAAATCACCCTCTTGGATCCCCTCGATGGGAACTGGAACTGCTACTTGCTTACTCCTGAGGTCAAGGGGCAGATAGAGAATGACATCGGATCCAGTGAGTGGGACGATATGGGGAGCCAGTTCGGTCACTCCTGTGACGCATTACTCGACTTGGAGCAGCCTGAACCCGACAGTTTGAGGAACTATGTCGAAGAGAGATATGACACGAACCCACTCGAGGAGGACAGCGACGGTGACCTGATTGCCGACCGCTATGAGATTGCCTTCGGGCAGATTCAACTCGGAGTGCACTGCGGAGTGCCGGTGTTCGGCACCCTAACTCTCCAATCACCTTACTCAGAGCACATGAGCGGCCACGGCGACAGGACCTGGTTTGAGGAGGACATGGACAACGACGGGCGCCTCAATGGGCCGGGCGACTGGGACACCGATGGTGACGGCATGCCAGATGGCTTCGAGTACTGCTACGCGTTGGATTTTGAGGGTAACCGATTCCTCAATCCAGCCAACGCCACCGATGCCTATGGCGACATAGACGAGGACGGTCTGAACAATGTTGAGGAGTACGAGGTCGCCTATACGTGGGGGCCCGAGAACTTCACCAGTCCACTCGACGCAGATACTGACAACGACGGCATGCCCGACGGTTGGGAGCACATGAGCGGCATCCACCCCAATGATGGCAGCAACGCTGATGAGGACCCTGATTTCGACGGCTATGATGCCGACGGTGACGGAGGGGTCCGGTACTCTGATCTGGTCGGTATCACCACTGTGCACGCCATCTCGGTCGAGGTGGGCGACTACGTTCAGGTCAACAGCACCGTTCTTTGGGTCAGGATAGTCCAGTCCAGTCAGTACATCAACATCCCCATCAAGACCCTGACAGCGGGTTGGATATACGCGATTAACGTCGAGATAGGTCAAGAAGTTACTAGTCGCATACAGGACCTTGCCATGGTCGTTGAAGAGAATGAGCGCTTCACTAACCTCGACGAGTACAATGCGAGGGATCGTGACGGCGACGGCTTCGTCGACGGCCGCTCCACCGACCCGTTAGACGCTGACACCGACGACGATGGACTCATCGACGGCATCGAAGTCATCGGTTGGACCATCCGAATAGTCGATCAGGGTGTCAAGGACGTCCACGTGCGCAGTGACCCGGGAGCCTACGACACCGACAGGGACGGACTGTCAGACGCAGCCGAGTACTACGATTTCTTTACCAATGCGACTGACAAGGATACCGACAGCGACGGACTTGAGGACTTTACCGAGGCGATAGATGGCTTCACTTGGAATGGCTCGAAATACTACACCAACGCGTCTTCTCACGATACCGACCTCGATGGCCTGGCCGATGGGGAAGAGGTCATCGACGGCCTAGACCAGTACATCACCCATGCCAACAACCCCGACAGTGACGACGACGGATTGTTCGATGGCAACGAGGTCCTGAACATCCCACGCCCCTGGCAGGGCGCGACGAACCCACTCAACAACGACACCGATGGCGATGGCCAACCTGATGGTTGGGAGATGCAGGTCTTCTCGGTGCAGCACAACACTAAGAGTCACAGTCTGTGGATTTCGGTGACAAACTGGCTGCCGCCGGGTTGCGAATCGATGATTGAGTGCGGATTAGGTCCGGGCGGTTGGGTATGGAGCAGCTATCTCGGCGGTTTCTCTACCTCCGGAGATAGGGACGGCGATGGCCAGATGGATCCCAAGTATTTCCTGCACGAGATGAATCTCTCAGGTTTCACAATTCCTGCCAGCGGCAGATGGGCCATCAATCCCGCTTGGGGATCACTGCCGGACTCGGCCTTCGACATTGATAACGACACTCTGATGAACACCCTCGAGGCACCCGACCGCTGGGACACCAATCCAGTGGATGACGACACTGATGGAGACAGGCTTCCCGATGGCTGGGAGGTCCATTATTCCGAACTTGCACTAAGTCTTGGGTTGGTTGATAATAACACCCTCAGCGCTGTTGGTGCACGCGGTCCGATGGACCCCAAAATGGATGACTCCGATGTCGATGGCATCAATGATGGGCAGGAGGACTTCGACGGCGACGGGCTGAATCGAACCCATCTGCTGAACAGATACTGCCCGGGCTGGAATGACCCTCAGTACTCTGAGTGCCACATAGATCCGACCTCGGAAGCCGGTAACGACTTCTACGACGACTTGGAGAACTTCACCAACTTCGAAGAGTACCAGAACGGCACTAATCCCGTTAATCCCGATACTGACGGAGATCAGTGGTTCGACGGTTCGGAGGTGTATCACCAGGATCAGGACGGCGACGGCATGTGGGCTGGTTGGGAGTACTACTTCGGGTTCGACCCCTTCGATCCGGCCGATGCCAACATTGACTCCGATGGCGATGGCCACCTGAACAAGTGTGAGAACAAGTGGAACACCAATCCTAAGTCTGCCATCAGTTTCCCCAGCCAGGGCGAACTCTGCAGCGAGTTCGACTGACCCTCTCATTTCTTGCGCGACACACCTCTCGCCGGTATGGAGATGACATGTCTTGGTGGATAATGCCCACGACCGCGGACATCGGCCTGAGAGCGTTTTGTGCTGACGCCCCGGGCGCTATGTCCGAAGCCGCGATTGGCTTGCAATCCATCCAGCTGTCACCGAAAGGAACTGACTCGGCAGCATCCCTGCCGAAGACGGACGATGAGTGGACAGTCGAATTCTCTGGCGGTGACCTAGAACGCGGTTTGGTTCGATGGCTCGAGGAAGTTCTCTATCGCGGTTCTGCGGAGGGTCAGTGGCTGTGCGAGTCCGAACTCGTCGTAGCGGACGGAAGGATAGTCGCACAGGTGTCCTGGGCCGACGCAGACATGATCGAGCGCGAGGTCGAGGTCAAGGCAATCACACTGCACGAACTGGCCCTGATAGAGGTCGCTGAAGGTGAGGTAATCCCCGGCGTCGATTCCGACATCCCATCTTTTGAGGGCCCCGGGTGGATGGCCCAAGTGGTTTTCGACATCTAACCTAGTGCCTCAGCACTAGTCATTTACTATTCTTGGACATCGAATCGCTGGTAGACTTCATTGGTGGTCTGGGTGACTCGGATGAAGGTGGCGCACTTCGGTAGATCCTTGATGCGCCTAGCTCCAACATAAGAGCAGGCCGAACGAACTCCTCCGAGAACTGATTGCACAGTCGTTTCCAGTGTCCCTCTGTAAGGCACCCTGACTTCTTTGCCCTCCGGAGCCCGGTGCTTGGCCACCTCTCCATAGTGCGACTCCATCGCCTTGGTCGAGGACATGCCGTAGAACGACTTGTACATCTTCCCGTCGCCATTCTCAATCAGTTCCCCGCCCGACTCGTCGTGGCCGGCGAACATGCCCCCTAGCATAACAAAGTCCGCTCCTGCTGCGAAAGCCTTGGACACATCTCCCGGCGACGAACAACCTCCGTCGGCCATCACATGACCGAGTAGTCCGTGAGCTGCATCGGCGCACTCAGCGATGGCTGACAATTGCGGATAGCCAACACCTGCCACCTTACGGGTGGTGCACACCGAACCCGGCCCTATGCCGACCTTCACTATGTCCGCCCCCGCCAGTATCAGCGCCTCCGTCATCTCCCGAGTAGCGACATTGCCTGCGATGACTATCTTGTCAGGAAACTCTCCCCTCACACGTCGTACGAAATCGAGGAAGACCTCCCGATATCCATTGGCGACGTCTATGCAGATCATCCTGATTCCGTCGTTGGTTGCCAACTTGCGCTGTAGCAACTGAAAACTCTCCTCGGTCGAGCCGCATGTTACTGCGACGAAGCTTGGATTGACTCCGTCATCCCAAGCTCGCGCACACTCTTTAGTCGAGTAGAATTTTTGTATGCAGGTTATCATGCTGTGGCCCTGCAGCACCTTCGCAATGGAGAACAGGCCAGTGGTATCCATGTTGGCAGCTACTATGGGCACACCACTCCAGGTTCCTTTAGAATGACAGAACTCAAAGTCCCTCGACAGGTTGACATCCGATCTCGAAACCAGTGTACTGCGCTTAGGTCGAATCAGAACATCGTCAAAGGTCAACTTCACATCGTGCTCTACGCGCATCGAGACCTTACTACGCCAACGAAGGTCCATTTAAGACCGTTATGAGTCACTAAAGTGGTGCTCGTGCCGGGATTTGAACCCGGGTCGACGGATCGAGAGTCCATCATGATGGACCGAACTACACCACACGAGCGCGGTTCCCAGCGACTGGCCGTTCGCTTAAGAAAACAATGGGTTGAGAGCCTGATTTACGATTTCCTTCACTTTCACTTTCACTCTTCGGGACTATTGCCTCGCTTGATATGTGGAAGCCATGACATACCTCCATGAACGGACAACAAGACGACACATCGACGCTCCTCTACAGGAAGCGTCCAGAGCCATGCAGGGTAGTCTCACTAGCAACCCTGCGAAGAACGAACGCAGCCGCACTCGGGTCATCAGACTCGACACTTGTCAGCGCAACCGGAGTGGTCTCTGACCACGACTCCTGGGGGCCTATGCCACACCTAGTCGCGCAGATCAATGTGAGTCCCTCCAGCTGGCAGGGCCTGCACGACAGGCTACGCGCAAGTCAGGCCACTCCTACGGTGGTGGCCTGATGTCTAGGACACAACGACTTCGAGAAGAGGTGCGGATTTACCTTGAGGAGAATGACACCGCGAACACCGTCGAGATATTCGACCACCTCAACGGCAGGTTCCGCTGGGGTGCCACCATGAATCAGGTCGGTAACATCATGGCCAAGGACATCCGATTCTCCAAGGTCGGGCATGTGCGTGGGCTGTTCAGAGGGAGTACGTACACCGTCTGTATCTGGGGCCTCGCACGACAAGCCGTACAAGCCACTTCCTGACCGAGGGAAGCAATCAAGGCAGAGGGGCCCTGAGTCAGGCCGTGAGCAGTAGCGGTGCGATGGGTTCGTGGTGGGTCCTTTTCAGGGCTGGAAATTCGACCACAGGTTTTCTCGGTGTATTCCTCGGCTCCATGCTCGCACTCGGAGGTCTGCCCGAGGGTCAACTCGCATGGATTACGGCATTACAGGCCATCTCAGTCTGGTCGTTTATGTGTTCTTGGAACGCTCTTAACGACTACCTTGATCTTGAAATCGATCTAGTCAATCGTCCCAGCAGACCACTCCCGTCAGGAGCAATTTCGAAGGTATCGGCCAAGAGAGGGATAGCCTTGATGATGGCAGTTTCACTAGTCTCAATCATCGGTGCCATGAGTATCGCTGGAGATACGGAAGGAGGAGTCGAAGGGTGGTATCCGGCCCTCGTGATATGGCTCGGGGCGCTTTTCTTGCTGACTAATTATGAATCATCTGGCTCATACAGTCTGCGGCTCAAGGAGAGGGGACTTCCGGGCAACATCGCTATCAGCCTCTCAGTGGGAATGGTCATCCTGTTTGGAGCCGCTGGCGTATTCGAGCCGTTCAATGAGCGCGTTTGGGCGATGTTCACCGTGGGGGTGCTGTACAGCTTAGCGAGAGAGATTGTCAAGGACATTGAGGACATGGAGGGTGACGACGGCAGGAACACATACGCCATGCGAGTCGGTTCAGAGAAGGCTCGGGCGGTGGCATGGGCCCTCCTCTTGTTGACACTGATATCGCTACTCGTTCCCTTCGGCATTGGAGTCTTCCCCCAACTGCACTTGGTAGGGGTGATCCCTGCAGTTATGTTACTACTCATGGTAAAGGGTAAACTTATGACTTCTGAGGACCATGCAGCACAGCAATTAATCAAGAAATCGATGTATTTAACCCTCGCAGCCTTCCTTGGCAGTTCGCTTCTGGCGTAGTCATTCAAGTTCCCTGTATGCGTGCCAAGCATCATTGTTGCATAGGTAGGTTAGCAGAGACATCTGGGCCCACATCCTATTCTCAGCTTGGTCGAAGACTACACTGTTGGAGGAGTCTATGATCGCGTCGGTCACCTCTTCGCCACGGTGAGCAGGGAGGCAGTGCATGAACAGGTAGTCGGGGTCGGCATGGGCGACCAACTCTTCGTTGATCTGAAAACCCTCGAAAGCATCTGTCTTACCCTCAATGTGCTCCTCTCCCATCGATACGAAGATGTCTGTATAGATTACTCCAGCGTCGCGGACCGCCTCAACAGGATCGTTAGAGCCGAGAATTATCGCGCCTGTCCGCGCGGCTATATCGTGAGCTCTGCTCATCACTGATTCGTCAGGCTCGAAGCCCACGGGAGTTGCGTAGCGCACATCGTGCCCCAGTGTGACGCCAGCGAGTAACAGATCGTGGAACACGTTGTTACCATCCCCCACCCAGGCTATGTGGCCGTTCACTCTGTCTCCGTGTTCAACTATCGTCATCAGATCGGCTGCTGCTTGGCATGGGTGATGTAGGTCAGAGAGGGCGTTGATTACAGGTACCGTTGCATGCTTGGCCAGTTCTACTACGTCGGCGTGATCGAAGCACCTGTATGTGATTCCATCTAGGAAGCGCGACAGCACCGCTGCAGTGTCGGCGATTGACTCGCTCTTGCCCAGTTGGATGTCATTGGAAAGAAGTGTCAGTGGCTGCCCTCCAAGTCTGCTGACTCCCACCTCAAAGGACACCCTAGTTCTGGTCGAAGGCTTCTCGTAAATTGAGCCGATAGACATTCCCTCAAGAGGTTTGAAGTCAAAGTTGAAGTCGCCACCGTGCTTGAATGATATTGCCCAATCTATAATCTCAGATAACTTATCGCTGACATCATCTATCGCTATCAGGTCACTCTTCGCCTCAGCCTCGTTCATGCTCAATGTCTCCCGAGTATCCGTCTCTCATATCTGCCATGCCACCGAATATGGTCTGGGCAAAGGTCAGCACATCAGCAAGCCCCTCCTCGTTCTCGCTGGAGAGAGGAGTCAATCCCGGTTGTATCGAAGCGTGCTGCATCATCCTCAACTGACCTATCGCAAACTCTGCTCTCTGACTCCCTGAGTGCGCGTCTCGGGCCTGCTGAGCCGACTCTTCATACAAGGCGGCCTCGAGAATGTCGAGATTCTCGCCCCAATCCAGTACTCTCTCGAGGGCTTCAGGCTCCAGTAGATCGGACTTAGAGAGGAAGTTGGCGGTCGGCAGCCCAAGTCTGAAGTGAACTATCGACGAGAGCAGCATCTGCGAAACGAAGCCACTGGGTGTCTGTGAGAGCATCGGGTCGAAGAGGAAGATCAAACAGGCCCTGCCCTGCCCTATGACGCTCACGAGATGGCTGGAGGCCTCTCTGAAGGCGAACAACTCCACCTGTCCCGGAGTATCTACAATTAGTATGTCGCAGGACAACCCTTCAATCTCATTGAAAACTTCGTCAGCCCGAGATGCCACTAAATCAGCAGCTAGAATCTGAGCTCCGTTGGGGCCAAGTTCGTACTCAATCATTACATCGGACAGAGAAACCAGATCTCTGACATCAAACTCCGTGTCGTAATCCACTTTCTCGGCACCAGGGTCGAGGTTGATAGCGAGGGCATCTACCTCGAGGAATCTAGCCCATCTCTGGAAAGCGGTGACGAGAGAACTCTTGCCTGCACCAGCTGTACCTACTACGAATAGCACTGGAGGGGCCGTACCGTCTTGACTGCTCACGCCCGCGTCCGGGGACGAGAGATACTTCAACCATTCGTGAAGCCCCAGATTCGACTCGAAGTCAGACAAGCAATGGTTATACCAATCCAAGCGCTGTCCACGACCACCCATCGGGGTGGCCGTGCCATGTCAGAAGACCCTCCTCCTCTACCTCCTGGATTCCCCCCTCCCCCTCCTCCCGGCTTCAAGGAGGAAGACGATGAGGACTCCGAGGAGGAACAGATTCCACAGCCCCTACCTCCTCCGCCCGGCATGATGGAACTCGAAGACAGGGAGATTGCCCCTGAATCTGAATCAAGTCTCGAAGTACCTCCGCCGCCTCCTGGATTCGATTCCACGCCGCCCCTTCCGGTGGGCTTTGAAGAGCCGAACGAGTCCGAACCAGAAGGTGAGCCAGAGGAGACATCCTCATTGCAAGATTCACTCGCTGCTCTGAAGGGTGCCGTCGAAGATGTCGCGGAGGAAGTCTTTGAGGCTGGCTCTGAAGTTGTCGGAGAACTCGCTATCGGCTCGGCCAGTAGTGCTATAGACTCAGCCGTTGAAGGAATTGTGGAAGTTTCCAGTGAGATTGTCGACTCATCCAAAGACATAGCCGAGGCCCTGTCGAAGCCTGTTGTCGCAGCAGCAACTCATCCCCACTTGAGGTCAACTACTGAGGTGGACGCGATACTAGGGGACAAGTTGCACGCGACTCTGAGTGAGATTGAGACGTCGACGCTTAACTCGGACGGATCGGTCAGGCGGCAGTCGATAGAAGGGGAGTTGATACTGAGGAACTCAAGCAAGAAGCACAGAGCCTGGGATATTGAGGTCCTGCTTTCCTCTACTGACTCCACGGACATCGGAGGCCGTTCAATCTCGGTACGCGAACTTGAAGCTACTGAGGAGACAGTGATTCCGTATTCGGCCAGTGGGCCGAGGATGCTAGTCCTCAAGGAGGTAATGGACACCAATCCCGAGAGGGATCAAGAGGATAGTCTGTCGCTGATTTACTCCCCGGAGCCTCAGGAGATTGAAATGCACATCGAGGTCCAGAACGTCTCTCTAGTACCTCTGTTTGAGGTAGAGGTTAGCAGGGACTTTCCAGAGAACTTCGACATCCCTGACGGCCAAGATTACAGCATCTCCGAATCGTCGATTTCATGGGAGATAGGCAGACTGAATGTGGGGGAGAGCAGGACCCTTTCCCTTTCCCCAATGGTCACCACCAAAGGAGTAGAGAAAATATCTGCTGGAGTAGTCTCGGCTAACTTCTCGGCTGAAGCTGCGGTTTCGAGAGTAGACTTCGATCGTGTATCTGGTTCGACGCTGCACATGATGAGGGTGGACAAGGTGGAGGATGACCGCCCAGGAATCTGGCACTGCAAATCGGTCTTCGAGAACCGCTCCTCTTTCGTGGTCACTCTATCGGGGGTCACCGTTTGGCTATCGGGCAGAGATAATCCCATTCTAGATGTATCTGACCTCAGGCAGGACGTCCCGCCCGAAGGCAACTGGAGCTCTATGGAGAAGAGAGTAGAGGCGGACACGCCGAGTTTCACGCACGAGTTCCGGTCATCCATCCTCCCTAGGGTCTCGGTAGCTTCGACCGGCGCAATAGGCCTCAAGGAGCAGAAGCTGACAGTGCTCGATGCTAGGTTGCTCAAGCAGTACGATAAATCCAGAATCAAGTCCTTCGTATCGTCGGACTTGGAAGTCACGATTTCAATCGAGAATACCGGCTCAGCTCCAATCAACGTGATGCGATTACTCGATGACGTACCCGGCGTCTTTGAGCCTCCAGCCGAGTCCGATGTAAGCATCGAGATAGAAGGTACCGAACTGAATGAGGATCAGTACCTCATTGAGGTCATTGAGGGAGTTCAGTTAGAAGAGAGATTGGTGTCTCCGGATAGCAGTGGTAACAGTCTGAGAATTACAGTCGGGACCTCGGCGCCGTTGGGCCTACAGCCCGGTAAGACGATGGTTCTGCGATATCCGCTGCACGCCCCTGACCCCTCTCCTAGTAATGGCCTTCTGGCAGCACCAATCAGGGCTGATTTTGGCTCTGAGAAGTTCGGACCTGTAGCAACTAGAGCGGTTGTGAGGCCACCGCAGTTGAGGGTGGTGCACCGCCGCCGCAACATCAGCACTGGCAAAGAGGTCTTCCCGGCAGGAAGCGCAGGTAGGTACGAGGTGCTTCTGATGTTCATTAACAACTCTGATAGCGCTCTTGACGATCTCGTTCTGCACGATGTAGTCCCGGGGACATTCTCCATCGAGAAGTCGACTGTCCGCTCCTCGATTGACGGCGAGTGCGACACAAAGATGGACAAGGAGGCGGCTCCGGAGGGGACTCATGTAGAGTGGAAGGTTGGGAGAATCAAGCAAGGAGAGAGGATTGAGGTGACCTACGAGATACAGGGCGATACTGAGTCGGAGTACAAGGTCTCTGATGCGCAAGATTTCCATGGTGCCACCTTCGGTGATGAGGTCGACGAGGAACCTAATGTACCTGAATGGCTCGAGGAGCAGAACTCGCCTGACCCAGAGCCGGAGCCAGAGCCGGA
>DAGM01000008.1:0-2920 GCA_002495735.1 Euryarchaeota archaeon UBA54 | reverse complement strand
AACCAGAGCCGGAGCCGGAGCCAGAGCCGGAGGGCGAGATATGCCCCATCTGCGGTTCTGAAGCTCAGATAGGCGCCTCTGTTTGCACCGTCTGCAGCTATTCGTTTTGAAGTGAATCGACTTGGACGCCTATGGCGTCCACCGAAGCGTTCTTCCTACTCGGTCCGAACGCGTGCCCATGGCTTCCGCAGGAGGTGGTGACCCACAGGCCGAGTCGATGTCATCGATGATGATGCCCATGCTGTTTCTCATGTTGATGATGGTAGTGCTGATGTTGAATCCTAGTCTCCGCATCCTTCTGGCAGATGGCGCCGGCTACGCCATCGAACCGCTGCTGCCGTTCCACACAGCCTACTTCGTCCCCACTGTCTTCATCGTGGGTTCCAGCATCATGATTGTCAACACCATCATTCGCGCATTATTCACAGATCCGTTGACCCAGGCTCATATCAGTCATCGTCAACGTCAGATTGGCAAGCAACTCAGAGAGGCCCAGATGGCCCGTGACACTGCCAGAACCGAGAAGATGCAGAAGATGCAGATGTCAATGCAGCCTGAACAGATGGCTATGCAGGCCGCTATGATGAGGCCGATGATGTTCACAATGGTATTCATCATCGCTATCTTCAGTTGGATGGCTAGCGAGGTGGAGTCGTTTAGAGTCTCTTTCGTCAGTCTACCTTGGGCACCAATGTGGTCGTTCAATGAAAGGATAATGTGGATATTCCCTGCTTGGATTGCCACATACATCACGATGAGTGCCCCTCTGGGCAGAATCATCGATCGCCACATCAAGATTCGCCGCTACAGGAGCCATCCTCTGGTTCTCTCTGGCAACCCTATTCCTGAGCCCCTTATTCACCTCCTGAGCGAGCAGAAGGTCAAGACGAGTGACGATTCGAGGACTCGCCGGGCGCAGCGAAGAAGGGACGGGCCCAGAAAGACAGGAGGGCAGGCAATGGCCCCCTCTCAGAGGAAGAAGGGCAATGTCTCCGTAGCTCCGCCCAAGTCAGGGACGGTATGCCCTTCCTGTAACTCAGACATGGTCACGAGGACCCCCAAGGGAAGACTCAGGTGCGATGTGTGCCGCAACGAATGGAGGTGAGCGAATACTGAGAATGACCGTCAGCGGACCTCCCGGAAGTGGCACTTCGACGCTGGTCGGAAAGTTATGCGAAGACCGTGACTGGTCCTCTGTCAATGGCGGTGACATATTCCGAGAGGAAGCGTCGAACCGCGGCCTCACTGTGGTTGAGTTCAGCGCTCTGTGTAAACAGGATTTTGATGTGGACCGTTCTTTGGACACGATTCTGAGGCACGCAATGAGTGATCCAAAAGGTCCCGAGGTGGTTGAGAGCAGACTCTGCGGCTGGTGGGCCCACGAACTCGGCCTGCAGTGCCTCAGAGTATGGGTCTCGGTCTCAAACGAAGAAAGAGCCAGAAGGATCCAGAACCGAGAGGGAGGAGACTACCAAACCTGTTTGGAGCTCTCCAAGCAGCGTCAGAGCAATGACATGGAGAGGTACCGTGAACTGTACGACATCGATCTGGATGATATGAGTCCGTACAATCTCGTAGTAGATGCTGACGAATTGGATGCTAACGAGGTATTCGGAGTTGTCAGCATGGCAGTGGAGTAAGTGGTAGAATGGGTGAAAGTAACTTTTGGGAACTCTCCGAGGCCTCCACGAATCCCGGATTCGGATGCGTTCCTAGTGAGCGCTCGCTCGATGAACTACTATCAGCAGGAGTGGTATTAGTGGATAAGCCCAGAGGGCCCTCAAGCCACCAGTTGGCGGCTTGGGCCAGGGAGACATTGGGAATCACGAAAATCGGTCATGGTGGTACCCTTGACCCGTTTGCAACGGGACTTCTGACTATACTGTGTGGCAAGGCCACTAGGCTCACTGAAATAGTTCTCAAGGGCGACAAGAGGTACGTCGGAGTGTTGCGATTTGGCAGAGATGTCTCAGACGACGAGTTCGAATCTATCCTATCTCTGCTCAATGGCGTAATCTACAATGTCCCGCCTCTCGAGTCTGCTGTCAAGATACAAGTCCGGACCCGTACCATTCACTCTCTGAGGATGCTGGAATCTGACACTGACTCGCGCATCGCTGCCTTCGAAGTTTCGTGCAGCGCCGGGACATACATCAGGACCCTCGCCAAGGACATCGGACTGCTGCTGGATACGAAATGTGAGCTAACCGAATTGCATCGAGACAGGACAGGTCCATTCGATCAGACTATGGCTTGCACCATGCAGCAGCTTGCAGATGCGGCATTTCTGCACAGGGAGCATGGTGATGACAGCGCTTTAGTGAAGCTCATCTCCCCGGTCGAGGTCTTACTTTCGAGTTTGCCCTCCATCACTGTAAAGGATGGCGCAGCAGCAGCTCTCTCACACGGAGCACCTCTAGCGAGTCCGGGTGTCGTCAGGGCACAGAAGGGAGTGCCAGAGGGTTCCAATGTACTCGTGCAGAGCATTAAGGGTGAAGCTGTATCTGTAGCTAAATTAACAGTTGACACCGATTCTCTCCCTAAAATGAGGTCCGGAGAAATCGCAGTTGCTCATGCTGTAATGATGGAGCCGGGTACGTACCCGCAGAGTTGGTCCAAAGAATAAGGGCTCAGGCCATCTCATGCTCTTCGTAGACCCACTCTTCTGTCTCCAAACGAATTTTCAGTTTCATCATCTCAGTCACACACCACCGGCTCAAGCACCATGAAGCACCCTTGCGCGGCATCCTTCTTCGGATTCGCGTATGGTATAACCATTCCCTGAAAATCACCGATTATCGGCCAGAAAGGGGGTCGGAGATGCAAAAAACCGGGCCACTGGGCTACTTCTTGTGATTGAAGGGCTTTCGTACTCTGTTCGGGCTGAAATACAGGGCTGTGAGTGAGATTAGTACCACTC
>DAGM01000003.1 GCA_002495735.1 Euryarchaeota archaeon UBA54 | reverse complement strand
GTCTCTCCGATTCCCTACAAGGCGCTGGCATGGGCGGCGGGAGCCGGTAGGATGGACCTCAGGATGTTCATCTTAGCGGGTCTCTTTGGTCGGGGTATAAGGTTCGGTATGGAGGGAATAGTGCTTGGGATTTGGGGCGACGAGTTCCTCAATCTGATTGAGAACCCTTTAGCTTGGCTGGTCGGCGGATTATTGGGACTGTTACTGTTCTTGCCTTTGATGGGCTGGTGGTCGGGACTAGCGGAAGCAGCCGACAGCGAGTAATGATTCCTGACAAACGCGACAACCCACGACCCTTAACCCCTGCAAGCATCTCCGATTTCGCATGGCAAGGGCGCCAGCGTGTGCAACACGCACGGTTTCCATCATTGCAGTGCTGACTACCCTGCTCATTGTTTCCGCTCCCTCCGTTGCCGCAGATCAGGAGGCCACCTGGGTGCGAACATCCCCTGGTGTGTGGATGCTGGAGGACTCTCAGGGCCTGCTGCACGAGCCGCAGCCTGAGGCAGGACTGTTCCTCAGCCCTGTCGTGGGCGAGTTGGTAGATGTTTCAGTGAGTGGTTCGACGGCAGGGACATGGTCCATCAATGGAATCCTCTCATATGGCCAGCAGGAATTCCAGCAGGACGCCCCGGATTCTCAAGGTAGAGAACCGATCCTAGATTTCTCACTGCCAGTCGTTCCATATATCTCTGCATTCCTCGCAGTCATCCTTTTCTCTCTCGCTTTGGTTTCAGCGGGAGATGAGCCGACAAGGGCGAAGATGGTCAGGTCCATGGGCCGCTTCTCACAACTCAGGGTCACTGAGGGTTCCGGCACACTGGCCGGAACCCACCAGAGAGGGCGACTCGAGGGCTTTCTTACTGCACATCCCGGCTGCCACCTCTCTGGCATAATTCGTGCTCTTGAGATGGGTAATCATCAGGCAGTGCACCATCTCAGAATTCTAGAGAACGAGGGCCGTGTGTGGTGCAGGCGCGACGGTCGCCTACTGCGCTACTACACTTCGGCAGTCGACCGCGCCGCAGAGTTATCCAACCTACCTCGTCCGGTCGATGCCAATCAACTCAGTGATGTGGCTCTGATGGTGCTGCGCTCGATAGTCGAGCAAGAGGATGGACGACCCTCTCCGACACAGAGGGAATTAGCATCGAGACTTGAGACTAGTCAGCAACTGGTGGGGCACCATCTGAAGAGACTTGAATCGCAGGGACTAATCACCCGCAAAAGGAGTGGATTGCGCACCAATCGCCAGCTTACGGAAGAGGGTATGAGGCTATGGGCGACGCTTGTAGAACCTCTCTCTTCGAGGCTTTGACAAATCCAATGACCCACTTTCCTTTAAGGTGAAAAGAGGCGCCCTCTGGTTGATGTACAGGACTTCCCGAGAAAGAAACAACCGTCGCCGAATCCATACTGGTCTTTTCCTAGTTGCCCTGATGCTGGGTTCTGGATGCTTGGGTGCCACCGATGAGATTGTTGAGCAGCCAGAGCCGTCGGTAGTGACTGCCAGTGTGACTATCGAAGGCTCGCCGACCTCGGCCAGCAATCTGATCATCGCAAACGCTGTCATTGAGGAAGGAACCGCCCCTTTCATCGCCAACTGGCGCCTCGATGGTGTACTCGTCCAGACATCCAACAGCTTGGCCTACGATGCAGGATTCCTCTCAGTTGGGACTCACACCATCGAGGTAGAGTTGACTGATTCGATGGGTGCCTCTACTGTGTCAACGGTCATATTCACACTGATTGAGCCTAACAGGGCGCCTACTGTCTCACTTGAACTTCCTTCCGAGGGCATTGCAGGAGTTCCCATTGCTTGGTCCGTGGACGCTACCGACCCTGATGGCGACAATCTAGTGGTAGAGGTGGACTTCTCGGATGGCGCCACTCTGCGCGACCTCTCTGGTCAGCATATTTGGGGTGAGCCGGGAACCTACTCGGTCCGTGTATTGGTCACTGACACCTCGGGCTTCCTAGCCACTGCGCAGGAATCGATAAGAATAGACGACGCGAAAGCCCCATTGCTCACCGTTTCAACCAATCCCTCCCCTCAGGGGCGCATACACCTCAATCTGGCCGGTGAACTCAGCATCGCCACTGTAGCAGAGGATCCAATGGGACCAACCTCTGTCTCGATCGACTGGGGCGACGACTCCACATCCGACCCGGCTATGGTCGATGAATCGCATCAGTACTCCGAAGAAGGAATCTACGTGGTCCGTGTGACTGCCACAGGACCCACTGGAATTACCACTGAGCGCGTGTTCCACGTCGAAGTGGTTTCAGTCGCCGACGATCTAGAGGCCGCGCAGCTCCAAGATGAGCTGGAGGGTGAGGCTGAGGAGCAGTTGGAAAACGAAGTCGAGCAGGGGCTCGACCCTGACGGCGATGGTACTGTCGACGAGGTTACCGAGGCCCAGAGCGACTCTGAGTATGACTGGCAGTCTGATTTCGACTCAGACGGGGATGGATACTATGATGACGACCAAGAGGTCGATGACTGGGTGACCACCGATGAGGAATCAGTGCGCGACGAGGTTGGCGACGAGGAGGAGGCCGACACCATCCCGAGCGACCCCCTGATGATTCAGAGCAGCGTCGTCAACGAGGATGAGATCCCCTCGGAGGACGAACTCGCCCCAATCCCACTCGAAAACGCAGCGAGGACTGAGATAGTCGAACCCGTGTTCGACGAGGCATGGGGAGAAATCGATGACTCCTCTATGCAAGAGCAGACCTACTCGCGTTCCATCTCGCAAGTAACGGCCACGTGGTGGAACGACAGTTTCTGGGAGGACTGGGATAACGACGGGGTCGCAGAGACCCTCTGCCACAGGACGGTAGGCGTGTTCTGGTTCGACTCGGACGGCGTCCCGGGTCCCGAGCGTATCATCCTAGTTCGCAACACCCAATGCTCGCACGACCGCGACGGCGACGGGCAAGATGACCTCTTCTTCACACGCTTCAGAGGGATGGACCTCGTCGATCAGAATTCAGATGGCATACCCGAGCGACACGACGTCCTGACCAGGACCGTGTGGACTTGGGACAATGGCACCTACGAGGACGTCAACATACACCTGTTCGTTCATGCCCGGACCGATGCCGACCAAGATGGTAATCTGGAGCGCAGGGTTATCTTGAACCGGGATCAGAGGATGGTCGATCAGGGCATCGGCTCGGTCCTGACCGCCTACTTCTCGCACTCTCGACTCATCCATCGCATCGATGGTAACGATGACGGCACTCCCGAGCGCTGGATGGCAATCGACCACACTTCATGGGTCTGGGACCCCACCGAGGACGGCAATGCCGACCGCCATCGTGACAACCTGCGAGCGGTCGTAGTCAGGGACACCAACTCCGACGGCAACGTCGATGTGGTCCGCGCGCTTCAGCAGAACACCGCTCAGTTCGACAACGACTCCAACGGCGTCATCGAATTGCAGTGGACATGGCGAGCGGGGGTCCTCAAGGTCGACACCGACCACGACGGCGACCTCGACTACACCGCCCGCATGCGAGGCTGGCACCAGCACTGGGACTGGGGGATGGTGGAGCACCACATCCACCGGTTCGCACTGACTCGCATGGTCGACGACGATGCGGATGGGACGCTTGAGTGGAAGCAGAGGATCATACACATGTCCAATGCGACCGACTGGGACTCCGACCACTACCTAGAGCAGCGCGAGTCATACACTGCTACCCTGACATGGTGGGACCCCAATGAGGATGGCTCTGAGGAGCATGTCTTCAGACGGGTTAGGGAGACGTTGTACCTCGATGAGCACGCCCACGGATGGACGTATATCTCCGAGGAGACGCGCTCGATGGAGCTATGGCGCAACTCATGGCAGCAGCCGCATACCATCCGTATCAGAGTGGCCACCTTGACAGCGTGGGACAACAACTCAGACGGCAGTCCTGATACCTACCACTATCTGAGTCGGACCTGGCAGGCAACTGATACCAACGACGACGACTTCCTCAACCGTAGGGTGTTCCACCGTCACTACATGGGGCAGAGGGACGACAACGCTGACGGCAACGTGACTTCCGCTGTCAATAACAACATCTGGCACGCGAGAAACCTCTCGCTCTCTTCCACCGGTAGCATCGAGGTACTGCAGGAGGGCTATCTCTCACACTCCGTGTTCGAGTGGAACATCAATCCCCAGGGTCATGCTTACCGCACCAACAGCACTTGGGTCGGATTCCAGATTGACTACGTCGCCGGCACCTCCCAAGGCCTCACCGTCACGGTCATCACCATAGATTCCGACCAGGACGGCACGCCCGAATCGCAGACCATAACCACCGCAGGATCGGGCAACCCTCCCTGACGAATCGTTATGGGGGGGGCGTCTGTCGTCACCTCGTCGCTCCTGTGGTGTAGCACGGCCCATCATTCCGGGTTTTCATCCCGGCGACTCGGGTTCGAATCCCGACAGGAGCACCAATCATTCCACTTCATGAACATCCGTGGGAATGCCTCTGGAAGCTGCCTGTTCAATTACTATTCTCGTCCACTTGCTAGTCGGAGATGGCATCGCCAGGATGTGCGAGGCCCCCCTCAGAATCTTTTCAGTCAGGGTGTTAGCAGCCTCGCCCCTGCCTCTGTCAACCAGACTCCTGTTAGGGTCACTCCACTCCTCAGTGAATACAGCTATCGGAATCGAGTTGTTGTCGGCCCAGCGCTCGGCCATGTAGTCAACTCCGCTCGCACCGCCAACAATAATCATGTCCGGGTAGCCGTTATCATCGACCCAAGATTCGACGGCAATCTCGAAGGCCATGAAGTCGTAGAACCTACTCGATCCAACGATAGCGAGATTAATAATTTCCCCATCTAGATTGAGATCGCGACTCCCGAGCCGCTCGACCGTGTCTTGTCCAGCATGACCTGCCATGGACCGGTCGAGGGGGGTTGTGAACAATAAACATCCCCTGTCAATGTGCGATTCAGTCGTTTTCTGGATTTTTTCTTCTTCTATGGGAGAAGGCAAGCAGAAGCCCAGCCATAATCACTGGAATGTTCGGGCGCGAGTTGATATTGGACCGTCTGTTCGAAATTACCGAGGAACAGCAATGGCTCTGGATATCGAGGCTATACGGGGCGATTTCCCTATCCTGGGGCGCACTCTGCCTAACGGTAAGAAACTCGTATACTTCGACAACGCCGCGACCTCGCAGAAACCACAATGCGTCATCGACGCCATGTCCCGTTACTATGAGGAGTACAACTCTAATGCCCACCGTGCCAACCACACTCTTGCAGATGAGGCCACCACCGCTCTTGAGGGCGCCCGGGAGCGAATATCCTCCTACTTCGGGACCTCTCCCGATCAGATGATCTACACCAGCGGCGCCACAGAGGCAATCAACCTAGTCGCCTATGGCTGGGCACGAGAGAATCTCAGCGAGGGAGACGTCGTCGTTCTGACCGAGATGGAGCACCATGCTGACATCGTGCCGTGGCAGCAGTTGGCAATCGACAAGGGCGTTGAGGTCAGGTACGTGCCGATAGACACTGAGTCCTTCACTCTCGACATGGATGCCTTCGAAGTGGCTCTGGATGGTGCCTCGCTGGTCTGCGTTGTACACACGAGCAATGTTCTGGGGGTACGCAATCCCGTAGAGGACATCGTAGAGATGTCGCACTCCGTTGGTGCGCGGGTGCTAATCGACTGCGCACAGGGTGCGCCACACGAGAGGATTAACTTCGACTCTCTCGGAGCCGATTTCGTCGCCATCTCAGCTCACAAAATGGCCGGGCCCACAGGAATCGGGTGCATACTGGTGAAGCGAGATGCGATGGCTGAGATGGGTCCGTTCATGACCGGTGGCTCGATGATTAAGCGAGTCACCACCGAGGGCTCAACGTTCCAAGAGGGCCACGCCATGTTCGAGACCGGGACTCCTCGGATTGCTGAGGCGATAGGATGGGGTGCCGCCGTGGAATGGCTCGACCAGTTCGACATGAGGGAGATCCACAATCATATCAACGATGTCGCTTCTTGGACTGCAGCCCGGATGAGAGAAATTCCCGGAATCAGGATATACGGCCACCCTCAGAGGGAAGACAGTAGCGGAGCCGTCTCCTTCCTACACGAGAGCATCCAGTCTCAGGACCTTGCATTGCTTCTCGATGAGGGCGGTTTCGCCGTCAGGTCTGGCCATCACTGCGCCCAGCCCCTAATGGATGCCTTGGGAGTACCTTCGACAAACCGTGCCTCGTTCTGGATCTACAATACCATGGGAGAGGCGGAGTCCTTCGTAGAGTACCTCGGCCAAGTGGTGAAGAGATTCGCCTGACCGCCTAGTCATGTTCAAGGCTGGCCTCTAGGACGCAGCGGTATGGCAGAGGGTAGGAAGTGGCCCGATCACCTCGACCCTGTGGTCGAGGAATTCCGCGCCTGCTTCGACGCGATGGAGAGATACGAGCTTTTGTTCGGATATGCCAAATTGCATCCGTCACCGCTCCCCCAGGAAGAGTGGAACGACGACAACCAAGTCCACGGTTGCCAGTCTAGAGCCCACGTCATTTGTTCAGTCGATGAAAGTGGAAGGTTCCTCCTGAGAGGGGGCGCTGATGCCCAGATAGTGCAAGGCCTGATGGCGGTGACGGCGATTGCCGTTAACGGCATGAATCCCTCTGAGGTGGCTGAGATGGAGCCTGATTATGCCGAGGCGATGGGTATCCGCTCCTCGCTCACTCCGAGCAGGGCCAATGGCTTCCTGAATATGTTCAAGAGAGTCCGCGAGGAGGCGGTCCTGCTCCAATGAGGCACCACCATGGTAGAAGAGTCCGATATTATTGTCTCACTAGGGGAGGTAGAAGACCCCGAGATGAAGATTTCAGTCACCGAGCTGGGGTTAATCTACGCCATCAGAATTGAGGAGAGAGGTGAGGAAGTACACGCAGAGATTGACATGACTTTGACTAGCCCAGGCTGTCCGGTCGCACCTGAGATTATGGCTGCAGTACATCGCTCAGCTCTAGCCACTGAAGGAGTGGACAGTGTCCACGTGAATCTTACATTCTCTCCGCCCTGGGATCCCCGAATTCACGCAACTGAAGACGCGAGATTCGATTTGGGCGTGTTCTAGGGGGACTCGGCTGCACTCACTGTGTTAGCCATCAGCATAGCTATGGTCATGGGCCCGACTCCTCCAGGGACCGGGGTCAACCAGCCAGCGACTTCCCCGACTCTAGGATCGACATCACCGGCGAGTTCACCGTCATCTGCCCTCGAAATCCCGACATCGACTACGAACGCGCCGGGCTTAATCCAATCAGCTTTCACAGTGTGAGGCCTGCCGATTGCTGCCACTACGATGTCAGCCCCGCGACACAGCGCCGCTACATCCTCGGTCCGCGAATGTGCAATGGTCACCGTTGCATCCACTCCTCGCTGGGCCAGCATCAGTGCCATTGGCATACCCACTATCCTTGAGCGCCCGAGCACAACCGCTTTCGCACCGCTGAGTCCGGTACCGTTCTCCTCGAGCATCATCAGCACACCGGAGGGAGTACATGGCAGCAGCCCGCTGGCATCGCC
>DAGM01000018.1:11612-16313 GCA_002495735.1 Euryarchaeota archaeon UBA54 | reverse complement strand
ACTGCCATGCGAGGGTGTTCGGGACCCATAGCAGATTCAAGGGCGCTGTGCGCCTTCGCGGCTGCGGAGACATCGTCAATTTCGAGGGCGAGGCCGTGCCTGATGAGGTCGAGGGCGAGGCTGCCGGCGCTGCGCTCTGATTCCGGCAGTGAGGACACGTCCACCGCATCTGCGGCTCTAGTCAGCTCTTGCGCTAGTCGGCGGTCGATGCGACCGGGCAACCGGTCGTCGTATCGACGCACTAGGGACGAGATGGCTGCCTTGGTGTGCTCGGCGGGAGTCATTTCGGCCATCGCACTAGCCTCAATGTCTTCCGCAGACCTCGGATCACCTCGGAGACGAGCCAGCCGAGCGGAGCGTAGTTTTCTGCCGACACCTACGCTCAGACCATCAATGTGGGACTCGGCTATCTCCGCCTCGCCACGCTCCAGAGCGAGATCGGCGGCGGCCTCCCTGATGGACTCGTCCTCGCTTAAACTAACAGCCTGTTCGAGCAGGACCGCTGCTGCAGCGCTGTCCTGCTCGGCTATGGCTTGGATGTGCTCGGAAACCCATTCGGCGTCGGGCTCTCCAGAGTGAACCATGTGATGGCCCTCCATCCTGCGTGCTCTGGCTCCTTGTCTGGTGGCCCATCTGCCAGCCGCCTGCGCGTGCAGTGTATTGGACTGTTCATCTGACCAGGAGCCCCGACGGACATTGCGAATCAAGTGGTGGGGCTCGGCCATGACGCCGCTCCACCTCAGTATGGCGGAATCGTCGAGCTCGTTCGCACCCTCTCCCTCGAAGAGTTCACTGACCAGTAGCGACGAAGGGGAGATGCAGAACTCGTCCAGAGTCTCCGTGCCCTCGTCGCTGAGTCTGTGCATCACCGTGGACTCGACGTACTCCTGGACAGCCTTGCCGAGCTCTGGTACCTCTTCGCCAGGCAACCACAGGTGGAGAGCGAGTGGGTGGCCACCTAGGGCCTCTGCGACGCTTCTAGCAGTAGCGCTGTCGGTGTCGCTCGGGAGCAGTGACCTAGCGTGCTTGAGAGCTAGTCCCTCGAGCTTGAACTCGGAGAAGCCCTCTGGAAGTCCGAAGGGGCTCGGGGATCTTGACACCGCAAGCACAGAAGAGCTCCCGGGTGATGCCTCGTCAAGCAATTCCGCCATACCTGTAGCGTGACGTGGATGCAGTTCCTGGGCCTCGTCGAGGACCAGTAGGGTCCTCGGACCGTCCGAAGCGCCAATGATGGCTGAAGAGGAGGAGGGTGCACCCTCGCCCAGCCACATCTTACCTACACCCGCTGCATCAGTATCGGAGCCACATGAGGCCCATCGCACGGTCCAGCCCATGCTCAGGACCTGCTCTGCGACGGCGCGGGCGAGACTGGATTTGCCGACACCGGGCAGACCACTCAGGAGCACGTTGGATCCGGCGAGTAGTGAGTCCGAGAGGCTGGTTGCATCTTCGTCCCTACCGTGCAGGGAAATCTGCTCAGGCAGGGGGCCAAAGCTGCGTCCTCTGCGAGCCGGCGATGGCTCTTCGAGTTCTGTGATGACCTCGCGGCCAGTATCTGTAATGTGAACGACTGTGCGACGACGCGAGCCGCCGCCGGTGACGTGAGCTGAGCGGGTCGAGACGTAACCCTCAGCTTCGAGTGAGGAGAGTGGCGCGTGCAGGGCCGACCTGACTACTCCTAACGACTCTGCGAGACCGGGCAGAGACAACGCCCTAGGCACGTCCCATGCGGCCTCCAGCTCGCCTCCAAACTGCGCGAGGCGGGATAGGATTCGCGACTGCGCCTCGGAGAGCATGGCGCCTGAGCGAAGGCACGGGTTCATGGGCGTTCACCTGCAGCGCATCAACCTACATGGCGCTCGACCCTACTGGTATTGACTTACCCCGCAAGCCCGGAGTCTACCTATTCCGGAGGGCTGACGAGCGGGTCACCTACGTCGGGAAAGCCACTGACCTACGTTCTCGTGTCAAGTCGTACTTCGTACCCAATCCCGATCGGAAGATGGTCCCCCGACTGGTCGAGGACTCGGACCGCGTTGACTTCATTGTTACCAAGAGTCCGAGTGATGCTCTGATTCTCGAGAGGCAGCTGATTAGGGAACACAAACCTCGCTACAACTCGATGCTGAAGGACGACAAATCGTACCCCTTCATCGCTCTGACTGACCATGAGCATCCTCGCATCATCTACACACGGCATCCTCCCGAGGGCTCACTCCGATGGGGTCCTTTCGCCGATCCCGGCGCAGCCAAGCGAGTGATTCAGTTGCTGCGCCGCCACTTCGGCATCCGCGATTGTCCTGAGTTACTGCCGCAAGGTTGCCTAGCGATGCACATCGGGCTGTGCCACGGACCCTGTATCGATGCGAGGGGGTACGATGAGCGCATTACGGCTGCAATCGGTGTCCTTGACGGTGACGCAGGCGTCCTAATCGAGTCGCTCCAGAATGATATGGATGCCTATTCGCTGGCACTGGACTACGAGGCGGCGGCTAGGGCGCGTGACCTAATCGGCTCGGTCCAGAGGACTGTCTCGCAGAGAGTAGTACACAGCAGGTTCTACCAGGATTGCGACGCCATTGGCTTCGCCTCCAGAGGAGATAACGGAATGGTTGTGGTCCTAAACGCGAAGGACGGCATCGTCCAAGGGCAACTCGAGTATCCGTTGATTCACAGGGGCGATATTGCCGATTCGGTCGCCTGTGTCCTCGCTGAGCACTACTCGAACACCAAACCTCCGCGCACTGTCCTCGTCCCTGCGCCTATCGGTGAGTCGATGAGGGCTTGGTTGGTCGAACGGCGCGATGGCGCCGTCGAGGTCAGAGTGCCGCAGCGCGGCGAACTGGCTCTACTGCGCAGGATGGCTGATCAGAACGCCGAGGTGCAGGTCGAACGCCACCAGAAGAGGCGTTCGGGCAGCCTCGAGCAGGCTGCCGCTGATGATGCAGCGAGACTACTCGGAATCGATTCGCTTGACCATATCGTGTGCTTTGACATGGCCCAGTTGCAGGGTGACGAGCGCGTCGGAGCGTCGGTCGTACTGCGCAAAGGCAGACCGGCGAAAAAGGAGTATCGGACCTACCGAGTCAAGAGCGACGCACCGGACGACCTCAGGATGATGTCTGAGGTGGTTGAGCGATGGTTGAAGCGCCAAGACGGCTGGCCCGATCTGCTGCTGCTAGACGGCGGCGAGACTCACCTGTCGAGCATCCTGAGAATGCTGGACGGCCACGGCCTAGCCGGGCGCTTCCCGGTGGCGGCACTGGCCAAGCGCGAGGAGACGCTACACATGGACGGCCGAGAGGCGCAGATTCTAAGCAAGCACGGTAGGGTTCTCGTCCATGCTCGCGATGAGGCACACCGTTTCGTCAACCGCTACCACAGGAAGCGGCGTGGCAAGGGTGCGATAGGCGACCCTCTAGAGGAGATCGATGGACTTGGAGCGAAGAAGATCCAGGCCCTGCTCCGCCACTTTGGAGGCAGGCGCGGGATAGAACATGCGAGCGTCGGGGAGCTGTGCGAGGCCCCGGGAATAGGCAAGGCGATGGCTGAGCGGGTCCACGGGCACCTGAACGGCTAGTCCTCCCACCAGCCTTCCTCGCCTTCCTTGGGCTTCCCTTCCGCCTCATCCTCCTCGAAGAACGCCTCATCGACGACCACGATCTTGTCGTCCAACTTGCCGAACTCTGACTCCATGGCCAACTCAGTGATTTTCTGCTCCTCCGCTGAAGACTCCTCCTGCTTCTTCTCATTACGCTCCATCTTGAGTCTCCTGCGTCTACTAATCAGAAGCCCTAGGCCGACTAGAAGCACGAATAAGTACGGAGCGAGTTCCCCTAGAACAAACATCCAGCTGACCTCAACAGAGTAAGACACGATGTCCAAATTCTTGCTGCACTGCGCCCAAGTCGTCGCTTCGGGGCACACCGGAGTCCTGTACACTACCACCTGCCTGCCGTCGACCTCGGTCAACTCTCCGAGGCCCATCTGGCTCTCAAAGCTGAGCAGCCTGACCGAATGCGGCAGGTGTATCTCCATCCTCGCAGAGGATCGGATGGTCCCGAACACGGTGTGCTCCATCAGCGGCGTCACTTCGAGAAAGAACTCCGCCCCCTCTACCTGAATCCCTGAATCAGTCAGTATCGGTGACCCAAAGGCAGCGGCCATCTGGTTGGCTATGATGAAGCCAATGGCCGCGGGCTGAGCCTTGATGTCTATGTCTTCGCCCCTCAGTGCGGCTGTTACGACGGTGCGCTCGATTTTGAAGCCGAAGCGGAGAGGGACGCTGTCACCGACCTCGGAGTTGCTCGGCATCGTGGTGTCGCCGAACCCCAATGAGGGGGACACAGGGATATTGAGGAGGTCGGCAGAGATGGTGTACGGGCCCATCCCGAAGTCCTGTACGGTCTCGAATGAGCCTTCGGCATCTATGACCTCGCCCGATCTCATTTCCAGCTCATCGCCCAGCATCTCCATCCCGAGATTGGATATTTCGACGTCTATTGGCTCTCCAACCCCGAGGTCCAATGTAGCCTCGAGGTCTGAGCCAGCGAGCAGTCCGCCCTGCAGGCGGTCTCCCATCACGATGGCGCGTCTCAGAATATCAGCAGGGACTGGGTGCAAGGTGATATCGTCCTCGCCCAAGTCGATGCCCAGTCGGTAAATTTCCAGCACCACCTCGGCATTGAACTGGACCTCAGC
>DAGM01000018.1:0-11225 GCA_002495735.1 Euryarchaeota archaeon UBA54 | reverse complement strand
GTCTTCTGGTTCGAGCCGCAAATCAGGTCTGGGCTGTCGTCCTCACAGGGGTCGGATTCGAGGCAGATGGGGTGCCTCCAGTCAAAGATCCTAGTTCCAGCGAAGCCGAAATCATGCTCCCCTCCTCCTGTTGTGGGGGCTGTGATGACGACTGTCGATGGATCGCCAATGGTCGACTCTATCCACTCCGGTAAGTGCAAGGTCAGGGTCAGTTCGGTGCTCGGCATGTCATCAGGGATTAGGTCCTGAAGCCATCCGGTGTCAGTGGAGAGTTCGAGTTCGACCACGTTCATAATCGAGGCGAGGTCCTCGTCAGTGACCTTTGATAGGTCAATGGTGGTGATGTCTCCACCGCTGTTCTCAAGCATCCTCTCGACTACAGAAGAGACCCTCATCGGGGTCGACTGCGATGTGGTCTCGAGGACGACGGGCCATGATCCATCCATGGCGTCCTTGCCCTCAATGCAGTAACTGACTTCGAGTGCCTCCTCACAGGTCACCCCTGGGATGTGCCGGAAGTCTAGCCCGCCTTCGGAGTCGGCTTGCGCGAACTGCGGGGCGCCAAACCAGATGTCGGCACCCAGAGCGTCGGAAAACGCCGAGGACAGTTGCTCAATGGGTATTCCCTGAAGAATCGCGGACAGATCCTCGTCGACCTCTTGGTCAAGCAGCCTAATGCCGTCGGAGGTCACCCAAGGGATCTCGATGGTGCCGTCATGCAGGTCGGCGTTCCAGTCATCTAAAGTGCTGGAATCTAGGTAGTGAATCGATATCTCAAGGTCGAATCTCGAGTTCTGAGTGTCGGTGGCATCCACTATCAGGTCAATCTTCAGCGAGGGTTCTCTCAGGTCGATGCTTGCGGTCGGAGTGGTAATCGACCTGTGAACGAGCTCGGAAACAAGCCTGACCGAGTCGAGGGTCGCCTCGGTCACAGCTTGAGTGTTATCGACGGCTATGATGGAATATGTCTGAGGATGGCCGTCGCGGAATGTCGTCTTGATCGAACCGGGAGTTTCGACACTGCTCACATCGGCGTAACTGGGCGGTATCACCGAGAGTTCGACCGAATGGCCCATCGGTGAGGTGGTGTTGAACTCGGAGGTCAATACTGCTCCCATGGTCAACATGCCCTGCATCATTCGGTTGATGTCTGAGGTCTCCGGTTTCAGGCCGAAGGCGCTGGTGTCGACCTCTATCTGTAACACGGCCTCAAAACACAACGGTGGCTGGAACGGGTCGTTGTCAAAGCCGTTGACCTCATCTATCGAATCGTAATCAGAGTCGTAAATGCAGTTAGCGTCCGGCTGTGCCTTGAAATCGACCTCGGAGACAGTGGTTATGGTGGTGGTGTTGACATTGGGGAAGTTGATGTCGATGAACTCCTCCATTATCTCCTCAATCCTCTCCAGCATCAGATCAGCCACGGTGTCACCGCCGCCCCTGTCTAGGCTCTGGTAATTGCGGATGTAATCTGCAGGAATCCCGTCCCACGGGGCGCTGTCGCCCGCAAGGTCGAGGTCGCTGAGTTGCAAATCGTCTCTCGACATCTCGTGAACAGCGAGCCCGACCTTCATCTCGACCATCTCTGCGTCCTCGATACCTATCTCTACGGAACTCCGCATCCACTCCTGTCCGGGAGTCTGGTCCAGCGCCGAGTCGTAGTCGTCACAGACCCCGCTGGCGCTGTTCCATGTCGCGCAAATGTCGTTCACGACATCGGGTTGCCCAGGAGGAGGGTCGGCTGCCGCAATAGGTGCCATCAGGAGCATGATGAGGAGTACGGCAGTACGCTGCACAGACGCAGGCATGAACATCAGAGCCATAAGTCTGAATCCAAAATGCTTCGACCAGAGGTCAGATGCACAGGGAAGATCCACACCGCCGTCTCGTTGAATCTGTCGGAGAGGTGTTGCGCGGGACTGGATTGAGGCATGAGGAGTGCATAGCACTCCTAGACCGGTTGCCGAACAAGTGGGAGAGGTTTTCCGATGTCGTTCTGCTGCAGGACTCGGCGTTCCAAGGAGAATGGGATTTGCATGCCTCGGAGGGGCTTTGGAGGGCGGTTGCCGAAGCGTTGAAGGTCAACAGATTGGCAAAACTCGGGGAGATCTCGGGCGAGATGCGCGAGAGCTCCGTCGAGATGTTACTCGGTGAGGACGACTGGGTCGTGCGCCGAGAGAGTGGGGTGGATTACGGTTACAACCTCACCCAGTGCATGTTCTCAGCAGGCAACGTCAACGAGCGGCGTAGGATGGGCAAGGTGGCCGGCGCCGGAGAGGTCGTGGTCGACCTGTACGCAGGCATAGGCTACTACTCGCTGCCTATGCTGGTCCACTCACAGGTAGATCACATCCACTGCTGCGAGTGGAATCCGAACGCTGTGCGGGCGCTCGAGTCGAATCTCAAGAGCAACGGAGTGGAGGGACGCTGCACCGTTCACTTCGGTGACAATCGGGTCACTGCGGCAAATCTGGAAGGGGTTGCTGACCGTATCATCCTCGGTTTGCTACCATCAGCTGAGGACGGGTACGCCCTCGCTATGGCCGCTCTCAAACCCGCCGGCGGCGTGCTACACGTGCACGGCGTGGCAGCATCTGGAAATCACGTCGCTTGGGCCGCTGGTGTTACCGAGGCGCTGCGTGAGAGGGGAAAGGGATTCTCAGTAGATGCAGTCAAGGCGCTGAGGGTGAAGAGTTACGCGCCGCACTGGGACCACGTTGTGCTCGACGTCACGGTCTCGGCTGCTAGCCGTCGAACTCAAGTCGAGCGACCCTAGCCCGCAGGCATGGCTGCCGATTGGCTACTAGAGGCCGCTGTCCAGTACAACGAGCAATCGTTGGAGGGCAGGGACGGTTATCCGGCTCATCTCCTGATGCCAGTAGATACTCTGTCGCAGATACTCGATTGGACCTTTCAGTCGTTGCCTGATGAGATTCTCGTGGGGATAGACGTGAATCCAGACCTGCCCCACTCGGAGGAAATTGAGAAGGCCTATTGCGGGGTTGATTTCGAAAGTGGTCTGTTCTCAGGACAAGGTTTCGCCCTAGGTGAGCCTCATTTAGTCAACCGTGGCGACTCGTATTCGGTCCACCACGTCCCCGAGGAGTGGATGGACGGCCTGTTCGACAAGGAGAGGGGGGTTAGAGGAGGACGTTTCTCGCACTGGCTGCATACCCACCCCAACGCCCCAGCGATACCGAGCGGGGCCGACGCCGAGTCCGCCCAGTGGACCGAGGGGTGCGACATGATCCTCGGCGTTCGCTACTCGCCCGAGGGCATGCTGCCGTGGCTCGAGGGCATAGAGGGCGAGCGACGCGAGCTGACTCCCACCGACGACGGTCGTCCTGTCATCGGCAGGGCTGTGACGGGGCATTTTATCCACGGATTAGAGCTGATTGCATTCCACCGGAGGGGTTTTGCTGTGAATGTGGTCCTGACCGACGCTACAGGCCTTCCAATATAGCGACAATAAAATAGAATTAATCAATATAATATCACGCAGTACGCTGTTTATATTTTCTTAATAATTAATAAAAAATAATGTTGTAATTACCCTAATAACAACAATGAATACCCCTAGGAAGGGTCGTTTTAGTCGCGGAATATGTGCTCGCGATAGTGTTCAAGCTCCACAATGCTACCGCGGATGTCGTCAAGCGCCCGATGCCCTGCAGGTTTGGTCGCTCTCGGCAGATCCGGGTACCATCTGTCGACGAGTTGCTTGATAGAAGTGACATCAACGCTGCGGTAATGGAAGAAGTCGTGCAGTTCGGGCATGTAGCGCCTGAGGAAACGCCTGTCCTGGCCAATCGTATTGCCGCACAGCGGCGATATGCCCTCGATGCAGTGCTCGCGAAGGAATTCGATTGTCAACGCCTCGGCCTCGGCCATCGGAATTCCATGGTTCCTGACTCTATCCAGAAGTCCATTCTCGGTATGGTGTGTGAGATTCCAATCGTCCATCTTAGCCAGTTCCGACTCGGGCTGCGAAATCGCAAAAGCCGGTCCCTCGGCGACCACAGTCAGGTCGCCCTCAGTCACTATGGTGGCAATCTCGATGATGGTGTTCTCTTCCGGTTCGAGACCAGTCATCTCGAGGTCCATCCAGACTAGTCTCTCCTCGACCATGAGACTGGCGCTGGCGGGACAGACTTAGGGCTTCTCATGCAAGGGCGAGTAATCATAGTGTCCAGACCACGCGCAGGGACATGAGTGGTGTAGGTTACATCGAGTTGCTGAGAAGGAACTCCTCGTTCCGCCGCCTGTTCATTGCGAATGAAATCTCGTTCATTGGTGACTGGTTCACCGTAATTGCCCTCTTCATTCTCGCCGCCGAAGCCACTGACAACTCGCCACTGGCGATTGCCGGTGTGATGGCCTCGAGGAGTTTTGCGCTGGCTCTGGCAACTCCATTCACGGGGCTGCTGGCGGACCGATATTCACGCAAGGGACTCATGCTGGGTGCTAACATCGCTTCTCTGATTGTTCTTGTTTTCGTACTTGCTTTAGATTTGCTTGGGAGTCTGACATCGGTGTATGTACTGGCGGTGGTGATGGTGACTGCTAGAGCGGTCTTCGACCCTGCTGAGTACGCCTATCTTCCCAACATCTGTGACGATCAGGAACTGTTGACCGCCAATGCCTTAGCCTCTGGAGGATGGTCGGTGGCACTAGGGCTGGGTTCCGCAATAGGTGGGCTGACTATCTCCATCTACGGCATCCAGACGGCGCTATGGATAGACACCGTGACCTTCGTTGCGGCGGCTCTGGTAATCATGACACTGCCACCCGGTGGCCCAGATACCACAGATAGGAAGAGTGTCACCCCTCGAGTGGTCGTCGAAGAGATTGGTGCTGGATGGAGATACATCCTATCCAGCCCACCGCTGCGCAGAGTGGTGTTCGCCAAGGGTCTGTGGGCCTCTGGAGGTGGGGCTCAGGTATTCCTGCTGATTTTGATAGGAATGGAAGCCGGCTTCGGCGAGGTTGCGGCGGGCATCGGCATCCTGTTCATGGCTAGAGGATTCGGTAGTGGCTTCGGCCCCATCGCAGGGAGGTCGCTGATGGAGAACCCACGTCTCAGACCGTATCTTCTGGGACTCTCTGTGGGGGTCTGCGGGCTATTCTACATCGCCGTCTCGGCTGTCGAGTGGACTGAGATGGTTCTGATTCTGGTGTTCTTCTCGCATGCTGCGAGCGGCCTTAACTGGGTACTTTCAACCACTTTCCTACAGGAGAGGTCGGCTGACGAATGGCGCGGCAGGGTGGCTGGAACTGATCACTTCGGCATCACCTTGATGATGGGAATTTCGGCAGTAGTCGGGGGACTCATAATGGAGAACGGGCTTCTTGGACTCAGGGAGTTGATTGCCCTGACCGGGATGGTTCAAATCGTCCTCGGGCTGGCTTGGATAATGCTAGCTTCATCGCATGAGAAGAGACTGTTAGACCAGACTCTGTAGGCCGGCTAGCACGGCCAGTGGCGCTATCGAGAAAATGGTGTCACGGAGCAGTGAGCGAGTAGATGCCTTGGCGCGAGCGGTGATTCTTGACTGAATGTCCTCATCCAGCTTGTCCATCATACCTCCAGCGGGCCCTCTGACTTGTTCCAGAGCACTCTCGACAGCGTCAGCACCCATGTCCAACAGACTCGATACGAGATCTGAAAGCGGTCCACGCTTGGGCGCTGGGGTGTGTTCTCCGTCTACTGTGTGCTCCACGTCTATCACCGTTCTCCAAGGCCGTGGTACCTCGATTTCTCCGACCCCCTTGAGAATCTCGCGACCCACTACGGCCGCTTGCACCGCCATCTTTGCTGTGGTGAGGTTGTACTTGGTCAGCAACTGAATATCACGACGCGAGCGGGTGACCTTTCCAAAGTCAGCAATCAGCCAAGCCGCACCCGCTATGAGGAGCAGTGCCACTCCTATCTGAGGGGTTTGTTCCCAGCTGGGCCAACCGATTGGACCGAACCAAATGCGGGCAGTGATTGCTATAATTGCAGGGAGTAGGAAAGCTAGGACCTCATTGACGACTATCAGCCAGAAGCCTTCGATTGGGAGCTTCTTCAGTCTCACGAAAAACCACCTGATATGCTTCGTCCTCTCACCAGGTGGGGCGTAGGTATTCACCAGATCCATCAAAGGCGGCATCACGAAAACCATCCTCATGATGAAGGGGATCACCAGCATCAGTAGGTAAGCGTCCCATGGAGATGCGGGAGGCAGACTAGGGAAGGCGATGGCCTCTGACATTGGCGCTGAGTGGAGTCTGACCCCCATCAACCTCACTACGGCCTCACATAGCCGACTCGCGCAAGACGGAGGCCTGGTTCGAAGCCGACCTGACCAGCACGATGGCGATTATTGCTCCCGAGGCGAAGGCGGTGCCGATGTACTGGTGCGTATTGAAGAACAGCCACGCTAATCCCAGAAGGGACAGGTAAGACACCATCTGGCAGATGATTGACAGTCTCAGCAGTATGATATACTCGACGTCATTGGGATTATCGAATTCTTGGATGTAAGAGTTGATGAGGAAGAAGACTGCTTGGAAAGGTAGCGCAGCTGCAAGTATGGCAAGGCCAATCACAGTCCCCATGTCTGGATTATCTGGACTCAACTCCAGACCTCGGAACAGCATGTTACCCATGTTGACACCGATAATTGCAGCGTGGATTGTCCACGCCTTGTCCGAAGGAGCGTTGTCTCCACGGGCATTCTCCGGAACCATGCCCGCGCTCGGTCTCGCAGCACTGTTGAATATTACTCTCGCAGAGCAATGCTCAGGCGGGGTTCCGAGGTATGCGCGTACCTACCCAGCGCTTCCAGACAGATGGAATCCTTCAGGGGAGATCTTCCGCAGGGCTATTCGCTTCCAGCAGTGCCGCCGTCCAGTCATTCTGAAAGACGCCTTGCGGGTCAAACGTATTGCAGACAGTGCGGAAAGTATCGAACCGGGGATAGAGGGATGTTATCTCGTCGGCCTCGAGAGGGCACACCTTCCCCCAGTGCGGGCGCGCATGGAACAGTTTTGACATGCTTCGAGCCATGAAGCTCGCGAACAGGAGAAAACCAGCACGCCGAGCCGGCTTCGCGTAGCTGATGAAACTTAGCGCGTACCAGTCCTCGCCCGCGCCGCTGGCCATCGAGATCAAGGTGTCATCTGGAAGCACCCGCCTCACGCAGATAGGGAAGTGGTGGCAGTACTGGTCGTGAAGTCCGGCCAGTTCCTCCTGCATGCCGAAACCCTCGATCTGTCTCTGGTTGCCTGCAGACAACGCTGACTCCCTCCCTCCAGCGACCTCGATGGTTTCTTGGGCGAACCCGAGCGCGTCCGCCAACTGGTCTCGGCGCACGAACAATTCGATCTCGATGTGGCGGAAGGCATCGTGCTTCATCACCAGCATGGACGAGGAGCGGTCTGTGACTTTCCAGTTACGAATCAAGAAGGCTGGGATGATACGCTGAAAGGCGAGCCGAATCAAGCGCCGGCTGCGCACAACGCGTTCCATGAAAAGAATCTGTAGGATCAAGCCGTAGTCCATTATTCCCATCCAGTAGAGACGGTACAGCCTAGCGAGGCGGGAACGCGGTCGGTCATCTTCTCTCCGGTGCTGGATGAAGTAAGACCAACGCCAGGGTAAGAGGTAGAACTGCTGGAGCGGGAATGGCGCTTCGGCGTCCAGAACATCCGACAGCTGATAGGACTCGGTGAAATGCTCCTGCACGTTGTACTGTTCACGGCAGCGAATCTTCACAGCTAGGATGATTCCGAGCGATCCCAGTGAGCAGCGGGCTGCCTGCAGAGATTCTCCGGCGTTCAGCTCCTCGATGATCGCCTGGCCACTGGAATCGTCATAGCGCGCCAGTCGCACCCCCTCGACATAGTGCGACATGCTGTTGCGTCCCGAACCGTGAGTGCCGGTGGAAATCGCCCCGGCAATCGTCTGGGCCGTGATCAGCCCCAGCGAATGCAGGGTTGCTCCCTCACGGCCGAGCTCTTTGAGGAGGTGCTTGATCTGGCATCCGGCACCAACTGTGGCAACTAGCTGGTCGCCGTCGGACTGGATCTGGACGTCGTTCAACCGCCGCAGGTCCAGCAGCACGTCGTCACTGAGGACCGCTTCGCTCCAGCTATGTAATCTGCCGACGGCGCGGATGCGCTGGCCGTTGTGTCTGTCGAGAATCTGAAGGACTTCCTGCTCATCAGATGGAGTGTAGGCTGCCGACGGCCGAAGCACCTGGTTGCGGCCGAAATTCTTGCGTTGGATGCTCTGAACCACGCGTCTGCGAAGGATGGTCTGGTATAGAAATCCCCAACTTACCCATAAAGGTGCGAGAATCTGGCACGTACCTTCGCCAACTTCGGAGACACCACTATCTGACAGTACGGGTTATTGGGATTGTTAGAATAATAGTTGACGTGATAGTTCTCAGCCGACCAGAACCTCTCCAGCGGCACCACCTCGGTCACGATGGGATCGGCGTAGTCGTCCGATATCTCCTCGATAACTGCTAATGCCTCCTCGCGTTGTTCTTGATTGGAGTGGAGTATGATGCTCCTGTATTGGGGACCCACATCATTGCCCTGCCTGTTTAGTTGAGTGCTATCATGGATGCAGAAGAACACATCGAATAATTGCCTGCGGGAGATTACCTCGGGGTCGAATGAGACCTGGACAACCTCGGCATGGCCGGTGCGCTTACCGCAGACCTGTTCATAGGTCGGATTGTCGATGTGCCCTCCTGAATATCCCGGAATCACCTCGCTCACGCCACGTAGCCCCTTCAGCGCGCCTTCGACACACCAGAAGCAACCGCCGCCGAGGACTATGCTCTCCATCGCATCACCTGCGGTAGTTGGGCGCCTCGCGGGTAATCTCGACATCGTGGACGTGGCTCTCAGAGAGTCCTGCGTTGGTGATACGTACGAAGTTGCAGTTGGTCTTCATCTCGGCTATGCTACCATTGCCAGTGTAGCCCATCGAGGAGCGCAGACCGCCTATCATCTGGTAGAGCACATTGTCCACAGGACCTCTTGCGGGTACTCGGCCCTCGATTCCCTCTGGAACGTACTTCTGGGTATCATCTTGCTCTGACTGAAAGTACCTCTCGTGAGCTCCTTGACTCATCGCCGAGACAGAGCCCATGCCACGGTACACCTTGTATGACCTGCCTTGGTACAAAATGATCTCACCTGGAGACTCATCAGTCCCTGCTAGCATTGAACCAGCCATCACCGAATCGGCTCCTGCAGCTATCGCCTTGGCGATGTCTCCACTATACTTGATGCCGCCATCAGCGATCACTGGAATATCGTTACCGATGCATGTCTCGACCACTCCCAATACAGCAGTGAGCTGTGGAACCCCTACTCCGGAGACTATCCTAGTAGTGCAGATGGATCCCGGACCGATTCCGACCTTCACTGCGTCCGCTCCGGCATCGATCAGCATCTCTGCTGCTGCCCCAGTGACGATGTTTCCGGCGATGATTTGTGCGCTGTCTACAGCTTGACTGCGAATCTCCCTGACAGTGTCGATGACTCCATGAGAGTGGCCGTGGGCGGTATCCACCACCACGGCGTCAGCCCCTGCCTCGTACAGTGCTAGAGCGCGCTCGACCCCTTTGTCTCCGGTTCCAGTAGCTGCTGCTACCCTCAGACGGCCCTGCGAGTCCTTGCACGACTTTGGATTGTCCCGGCTTTGCTGGATGTCACGCACCGTCATCATGCCAGCACAGCCGCCGTCGTCATCGACCACGATGAGTCTCTCGATGCGGCGCTGATGGAGGAGCTTCTTAGCGACCTCCGGGTCGACATGCTCGGGCACTGTGACGACATCGGTGGTCATCATGGTCGAGACCTTTACCGAGTCGTCGGAAACGAACCTGATGTCGCGGTTTGTGATGATGCCAACCAGCGACCCTGAGTCGTCTACGACAGGGAATCCTGAGAAACCGTGCTGCGACTTAATCGCCCTCAGTTCCCCGATGGTGCTGTTGGGTGAAATGGTCACGGGGTCGAGGACTAGTCCAGCCTCGAAGCGCTTGACCCGATAGACCTCCGCGGCCTGAGACTCCACGCTCATGTTGCGGTGGATAACACCGATTCCGCCGGCTTGAGCCATGGCGATGGCCATGCCGTTCTCGGTCACGGTGTCCATCGCCGCTGAGATGAGCGGGATGTTCAGGGGAATTGAATTTGTCAGACGGGTAGTGGTGTCTACCTCGGCCGGGAGGACCGCCGATTCAGCGGGCATCAGAAGGACGTCGTCGAAGGTCAGAGCCTCGGGCATACCGTCTTGTGCCATTAGGTACGGCCTAAGGAGGCGATACTTGAACGATTCTATCCTAGCGGTAGAATGTGGTCTCCAAGACGCTAAAAGAGTTCGAAATGTTGTGGAATATTAGCTAGACTTTGATGACTTCACGTGAGCAAAAATGCGCAGCGAAACCGGCGACTTCAAGAACCATTGTTGGCCGGCCGCGGCACGAGGAGAGAGTAATGTACGAGCTTGCTATGATTGGCTGGCGCGAGTGGGTTGGGATACCCGAACTCGAAGACGGGGCTTTGCTGGCCAAGATGGACACTGGAGCGTGGTCGAATACGCTACATGCCAGCGACATTGAGATCATAGAGTCAGACCTTGAGAGCCGCGTCCGATTCCGCCTTGAAGAGGATGGCGAGTGGATTGAGAGGCCGGTCTACGACTGGAGGCGCGTTCGCGACACCGGAGGCCACGAGACCATGCGTCCCGTGATTCGGACATCGCTACAGATAGCCGGAATGGACTTCGACATCGAAGTCTGCCTGAAGGACCGTTCACTGATGCGGCACAGGTTCATCCTCGGACGTCGCTTCCTGCGCCAGCACTTCTGCGTACACCCGGGCAGGCAGTGCATCCACCCAAACGAGCGTACGCTACCTAGGATAGCACTGGAATACTGATTCCACCAGTCCTCAAATGCATCCTCTTCCACGCCCCCTCCATGGCCATGGCAGGGACAGAGGCACCGTATGACCCCGGCGAGCCGTCGCCTTGGTGGCTGAAGGGGCTGGCCATCTTCATGGCACTGATGGTGGTGTTCATGCTATTCAGTACCGCATCGGGAATTCTTTCTCCCATGCTGGTCGATAGGTTCATGCCTGAAGATTTCGAGGATATCGAGCCCTATCCGGAGGATGGTACGGATGAGGAGAAGGCGGAATGGGACAGGTCGAAT
>DAGM01000067.1:10835-16159 GCA_002495735.1 Euryarchaeota archaeon UBA54 | reverse complement strand
AGAATCTTGCTGGGAGAGCCGAAGAGGCGGTTCGGAACCCAAATGATGAGGGTGTAATCGACATGGGGTCATTGACTCCAGATCAGGGGGTAGATGAATGAGTATAAGAAGAGAGAAATCCAAGGACGAGGTGATTCAAGCCCTCCATAATGTGGCTTCAGAGATGCATGACAAGATGTCCAAGGGCAATCCTCCGACGATGACACTGCCTGTCCGCTCTAAGAGCAACATCGGCTTCGACCAGCGGTTGGGGGTCTACAAATATGGCAAGAAAAGGACGGTCCGCGACGCGACCAACCTCGGTTCCGCTAAACAGTTACTGCGCTCACTACACGTCACCGAGTTCATCGAGGAAATGATCAACAGTGGTAAGTCCTCAACCCTGAGAGAGATGTACTACATCTCCGAAGCCTGGGGCAACGGCAAATTCCACTCGCAGAACGAAAGCAATAACCTAGCTGAAGATCTCGAGATTGTCACCAAGTGTCTACGCGAGGACTTCCGTCTGAGACCGGAGGAGGACGGGGCGAGAATCATCGGGAATGTGACTTTTGAAGAGCGTAATCGACGTGGTGACTGGATGAGGATAAACTGTCGCGACGACGTCGGCGACTCTGGATACGGAGTCCCTTACAATGTCGAATCAGAGAAACTCAGACTCATTGATGAGGACATAGATTTCATCATGGCAATAGAGACTGGTGGGATGTTCGATCGACTGATTGAGAATGGTTTCGATGAGGAGGCGCGGTGTGCGCTAATCCACCTCAAGGGGCAACCTGCACGCTCCACTCGTCGAATTATGCGACGAATGAGTGACGAGTGGAAAAAGCCAATCGTGGTATTCGCTGACTGCGACCCATGGTCGTTCAGAATCTTTGCTAGTATCGCATACGGGGCTATCAAGACTGCTCATATCTCAGAATACCTGGCGAGCAAGGGGGCGATATATCTCGGGATTACTGCAGATGATATTCTCGCTTATGACCTACCTAGCGATGACCTCTCAAAACAAGATCTGGGCGCTCTGCAGGCCGAATTGTCCGACCCTAGATTCTCTACAGGGTGGTGGCAGCAGCAGATTGAGTTGATGCAGGAGCTCGGGAAGAAGGCCGAGCAGCAGTCCCTGGCCAAGTATGGACTGGATTTCGTGACAGATACCTATCTCCCTGAAAAGTTGGCTCACCCGGATGTTGGTCTCGCCTACTGATTGAGAAGTCTGATAGCACGGAGCCATCACCTCACGTCGTGGCTGACGTTACACTCTGGGCCAAAAGGCTCTCAGGAGCCTCGCTACTGCTGGTGCTGATTAGTGTAGTGTCATACTACAACGCCATGCCAGTGATGTTCGACGAGCTCGACCCCGCCCAGCGGCATCTTCTAGAGTTGGAAGCTGGAGAGAGTGAGGAAGTCACTCTAGAGTTATTTGGAGAGTATGTCGCCCTGCGTGTCACCGAAGGGGATTCGCAGACTGCTGAACTACGGCTGATTGATGCAATAGGGTCTGAGGAAAGTGGTTCAGCGCCCACGGGTCTAGATGTTGATAGACCGGGTGAGGACGGGACCTTGTATACCCCTGTGAGGGTCTTCAGATCGGCTCAGGCCGGTGATTACACCCTACACAACGACGGAAACACTACCCTGTGGTTCGTGGATGATGTATCTGCACAAAAGGCGCTTTTCGGTAGCGGTTGGTTCGTGATGATGTTCTTCGGGTGTTGCCTTGGATTGCCTCTGGGCGTCATCGCGCTCATACTGGCTCTCGCAGGACGGGGGCAGCGTAAGAAATCCGGAGGACCCGTAGTCATGTCCAAAGAGGGTAAGTTGCCGACAACCGACGAGTTGTACAGACAGTACCGCGGCCTCCCGGAAGTAGAGGAGGAGGAATCGATAGCGGATCCCTTCCCTGGTCAGACAACGGTCGGCGAGGAATCCCAGCAGACTGAGGGCGATCGAGATTGGCAAGGCTGGGACGAAGGCTGATTACTGTCTCTTTCTGATTGCTACCATGATTACTGATATCACAAGAATTGCCGCGCCTAGATAGCCAATCATCTGGCCAATGGAATCAACTCTGTCTCTCATATCACGGCCGTCTTGACACTGGCCCTCATCAGCACCGATAATTTCTCCAATTGTGCCTGTCTCGTCTTCGCATTCGTCGGCAATCCTCTGATCAATGGTATCAACTACTATTGAAGCAACAAACGACAAAGCCAGCATCAGCAATCCAGCTATGACTAGTACCGTGACTAGTACGGTCTTCCCGGTTCCCATGACAGTTTTACTAGTTCGTCGGATATTATCCTATGCTCAAGTTGGGTTTTTAGAAGGCCCCCACTACCCAACCTCAGGTTGGTAAGTAAATGGTAGGTTTCGACGAGGCGCTCTCGATACTCGAAAACCCTACTAGACGCCAGATTCTCAGGAAATTAGTCAAGGAACCTCACTACCCTCTGCAACTCTCCGAGTTACTGAATGTAAGTCAGCAAGCGGTAGTCAAGCACCTCAAGGTCCTAGAGGAATCAGGGTTCGTGGATTCCGAACGTACGCCATCGGAGAAGGGGGGTCCCCCGAAGAAGATGTACAAGGTCAACCAGTCCTTCTCCCTGCGTCTCGACCTCGGACCTGATTTATTCCGCGCAGAGCACAGGAAGATACCGGCTGGAGGGCCGATGCGTCTCTCCAACAGATTGCCGCCTGAACTGAATGGAGTGGTCGACAGGTTGGGTACCCGACGCAAGCTCCCGATGGTGGAGGCTATGGGAGTGCTCTCGGAGTTGGACTCTGCTCTCGAGCGCATAGACGAGCATCGTGACGCTGTGATAGCACTCCATCAGCAGGTGATGAGAAAAGTCTCCCCCAGCATCTCTGAGCAATCTGGATCATATGAGGAGAGGCAGTTGGCCCACGCTATCATGAACCAACCCCGCAGACCACTCGATTTGGATGCCTTCTCGCAGGGACTGAGAATCCAGTCAATGGACGCAGAGGAGATGATGGATACTCTGCGCGAGCGTCTGATGCGAGATTTCGCAGCTAGTCGTGGCCGCCTCGTCGCGGCACGCGAAGGCACACCGTTGCCATGGTGGCTAGCACGCTAATCAGAAGACCATGTCCTCATCATCAAGGTTCGAAATCATACTGGACTTCTCGGCGTAGCGGATCTTTGCCTCCTCCCTGCGCCCCCACATGACCACTGCGACCACTCCTACTAGGGCGAACGTCGCGCCTAGGATTATGGTCGGCACTGTGTATTGGGCTATGACCTCGATTCCGACATCGAGCAGTCCTAAATTCGAGCCCATCTTCTGCGAGACCGATTTGATGTTGTTGGTCTCATCGGTCTCGACAATTATGTTATCCGGATCCAAGACTACGACGACGTCGTGTCTTCCAGCCTTGACCATATACAGTAGAGCAATTGTGGGTGGGTCCTCGTTGGCACAGCCGGAACTAGGGTTGTCACAGGGCATTATCGCCTGGACTATTTGCCGGTAAACGATGTTCTCTTCGTCGCACCCGTTCTTCTTGATGTCAGATTTAGTCTGGTCTACGCATAGGATGATGTTGACGTCAGTAGCGTGAGCGTTGCCCTTGTTGAGGATTTGTACGTTGACGGAGAGCATCTCCCCAACCTCCCCTGTGTGGGTCGCAGCGAAGACATCGAGGATGAAGAGATCTGGTGCCCTGAGTCTCAGTTCAATGACTTGTTCGTTGGTATCACAATTGGGTCGGTAGTTATCCGGCAAACCGTCTCCATTCGCGTCGAGAGTGCAGGAGTCATCCCACACCGCAGTCTCATCGTGGTCACCGCCTGCTTCCGAGGAGCCGAATGCCGATACGACCTTGATTCCAATCTCTCGATTGTTCAGTGTAGCGGCTGGGTCAATCTGGATGATTACGACAATCTGTAGAGTTGAGTAAGCCTCCATCACCGGCATGGTGATTGCATTGGTCTGGGCGGACAGGTAGCAGCCCTCGGCAGGTGGGTCTTCACCCAGAATTTGTCCTACACATGGCCTCTCGATCGGATACTCAGTGTCGAAGTCCTCGAGCAATGCGTAGCTAATCGCCCAATTACCCAGCAGAGGCCCCATCGTAGGGGACGTCTGCCATGAATATGGGTCATCACTGTCATAGAGGGTGTGGTTGTGCAGTGTCGGTTGGTCGTCCATATTACCGTGGTTGGTGATGTTTATGGTGAATCGGACAATTCTGCCAGGAGCTGTGGACTTGATTCGGCTCTCAACCATCGGGTCAACCTCTATCCGCATGTCGTGAAACTCGACAATCTCGACCTGTAACTCGATGACGTCCCTCAGTTTGGTTCCCTCGTAAGACTCCTCGCTTAGCACATTCAGGATTACGGTGTACTGGCCGGCGTGGGTCCTCTCTGGCACGTTGAGAAGGATAGGTACGGTCTGCGACTCGTCACGGTCCAACTCAGTGAATAGGATTCGGGGGATATCGATGTCCCAGACGTGCGATGCCCCGAATGTGTCCTCAATCGAATGTACTGTTATGTCGTATCTGTCAGCACCGTTTCCTTCGTTGGAGACCGTGGTATCCAACTGGTACGTCTGTCCTGGATGCATGGACAAAATGGTTTCAGGAACGCTGGCTTCCAAGTCGTACTCTTGAATGACGTTTGTCAGAAGGACCACGGAGTCTCTGACACGCTGTGCCCCCTCAAGATGGGCCTTGACGGTGACAGAGTCGCCTAGGCCAGCAGTAGCATTGTACGGTGCACACATGATGGCTGTGACGGTGTATGGAGTGTCGATAATCGACCAGTAGCGTGGAGCGTTATCTGAGATTCCGTTCCCTCCGGGGGCTTCGGAGAAATCCAAATCCACCGTCCAGTGGTCGAACCTCCATGTCTGCTCGGAAATCTCAGGAGGTCTCTCCTCTGGGCCTCCTGGAGTCGTGAATAACAGATGGCCGGGTGTGAAGTGCTTGGTGACCTCGATATCGAACTCAGAGCAGTCACCAGGCAAGACGTACTGCGTCGTGTCTCCAAGATTGAAGACAATGTTGCCCGTGCTCTTAATCGAGACGTTAATCCAGAGTTCAAGAACATCAAAGGTACCTTGATCGATAGAGAGCACTGGCTCACCAGTGGACCAACCTTTCAGGTAGATCACAAAAGTCCCAGGATCCTGTGAGGTCGGGACGCTGACCTGCAGGTTCCTAGTCACCGACTGGCCGGGGTCCAATGATAGCGACGTTGGGAATGTGAGACCCCATCCGAACGGCAGGGCCCATTCGACCTGCCCCTCTAAGGTGGATGGGTCGTAAAACGCGAACGTATCGTATACGTT
>DAGM01000067.1:0-10438 GCA_002495735.1 Euryarchaeota archaeon UBA54 | reverse complement strand
CTGGTGTCCAAGTTAATCCCGTGGACGACATCCATCAGCGTCAGAGTAATTCTGTCGTCCCTGATAGCCGGGTCCTTGTGGGATATTGCAGTCACCGTAATCGCGGCCAATTCGTCCGAATGGGCCTGATATATCGAAGGGGCGCGGACGCGCATGTACATCGAAACCACGTCGCCGCCACGCAGGAATACTGGTGTCGAGTCGAATATTGGTGTGTGATTAGTGGTGAAGAACAGTGTGGCCGTCCAATTGTTGGGAACGCCTTCCATAGTCACGGTGAAGGTGTCGGCCACGAGTTCGGCGGGCCCGGGTGTGGGGTTCGAGATTGTCATGTTGTAGGTGGTTTGCTCACCGGGCTCAATGGTGTGGTAGTAGGTCTCAGTCTCTGTGAGTGCGACCTCAACTAGCCCAGTCAGGACGTGGACGTAGCACAGCGTGTAGGATCCGCCATTGCTGACATCGTTGCACTTGTTAGTGTCAGACCAAGCGATATGGGCGCCGCTTCCAAGGTCATTGGCGAATGCCGGTGGCTGACCCAACTCGGGGACTGCAGGTGAGTTTGGGCCGAGCTTGTCGGACTGCCACTCGGTAATCGGAATGACTTCCCATGGGTCGAGGACCCCTACAGCGAGCGAATTGAGAGGAAAGCCCTCAGGATAGTCGTCATTGGTGTGATTCAGTCTACTATAAACGACAGTCTCGCCTTGGGTTTCGTTGGAGTTTTCCAACCATGTCAGGTGCACGTTATCGAATGAGTCGGTGAGGATGGCTGGCATGTGCGAATTGGCGCCGAAGGGCCGATCGGTCGGAATTCCTTCGATACCTTCGACTTCTGAGACAGCTGAGTCGATAATCTGCTTGATTCCGTAGGTAGGTAACCCGTCAGGGGCTCCGTCCCACGCGCCCGCTCCTCTAAGTCGTAGTCTGGTGTAGTAGATTTCGTAGTTGACATCGATATCGAATCCATAGGCGCGACCATCCATCCAAGCTAGATGGGTGTTACCGGAGGTGTCTACAGAGATTGCAGGATGTAAGCTGTATGCGTCGTTGAGTGTGATTCTGGTGTCGTTGACCACTACGAGGTTGCCGTATCCTAGGCCGTCGATAGAGGGCCCGAGATCCTCGATGTACCTGTCGGCCGTGGTGTCGACAAAGGTCCCTGAATCTCCCTTCTGCCAAGTCGGAGGGGGGTTCTCCAGCAGCGACAGAGGATCGAGTATGGTCATGTAGATCTCACGCGAATTATTTGTGGATAGGTAGACCAAGGCCTCAACCATTAGCTGTAATTCGGCTGAATTGCCGGATGAAGTCGGGAAACTGTACATCAAACCTTCCGCATTGGTCAAGCGGGTGTTTGAACCTGGGCAGGTCCTTGTGTTCAGACTAACGAATCCGTTTGGGCACTGGGCGAGGTCCATCATGTGTGATCCTACGGGAGTAGACCCAGAGCCAAAGCCGGCTGCGAGCAGGGGCACTGGAATGATTCCGGCAATGACGCAGGCGTCGTGAGCCTCATTGATGCTCTGGGTGTCATCAGACTGTTGGGCGGGGTCACCACCATAGGGACCCTCGTCCGAGATTGGGATGACAATCTTGGTCGCGTTAGGGTTCCAGTGGTGGTCCAATTGAGTAGGTGGATTGCCGGGTACGTTGCCACCGGCGTCTCGCCATGACAGGCAGGCCCAAGTGGAGCCGGGGCCCCAAAATTCACTGTAGTATCCGCCATCCTGGGGCAAGTTGACTGCGCCGTTGTTGTAAACAACCTCAGTGAGCTCTCTGATACCACCTGACTCATCACCGGGGGACAGGCCTAGAGGAGTTCCTCTTGGGCCTTGACTGCCCGACCCACCGGTCTGGTATGCAGCGGCGCAATTGCCGCTGGTAGCCGCACTCGGCCAGTTGCCGCTGAGGGCATACAGGGTCTCGTAGACCGTCATGTTGGCTCGCAAGAGCATCGGCTTTAGTCCCTCGAAGTAACCACCGCTGGCGAAGTAGCCGCCATAGAAAACCACACACATGTCGGCCCACTCGGTGTTCATCGAGCCAGAGGTGTCTATCGGAGCAACCATCTCGACTTTGCCCCCGCGGGTATCATCCCATACAATCTGAACGAAGTCATCGGCATCGACAGCGACATCGGGATGCCCCTTGTGGCCGATGATTGGAGTGAGCAAGGTCTCGCCCACGGCGACTACAGCCTCACGGGACTGCAGGTCGGGTTCAATCATAGAGTAGTAAATCTGAGGTTGTTGGTAGAACTTGTCAAGCGGCTCAAACGAGTCCTCCCAGACGATGTGGGCATTGTTTTCAGAATCGGTGTCTATAGCTGGCCAGTCGCGGTTCTGTGTGTGAACCGAGACTTCGAAGTCGTCGATGAGCGAAATCACGTTGTCGATAGCCGAGTCGCCACTCTGATCATCCTGAGATGGATCAAGCATGGTGTAGAGGATAGTCCACTGAGCAGCTTTATCGGTCCAAGTGATATGCACATTGTCATTACTGTCAACGCTAATGTCGGGGTGCCAAGCCCGATGTGCACCGGGGTTAGAGATCTGGGTCTCGAAAATTAGTACATCACCTCTGGGATTGTGCATCTGGTACCACAAGTGCTGGGTGTTGCGGCTCCAGACGAAGTGCACGTTGCCCATCGAGTCGGCATCGGTAGCCACCATCTTATCGTTAGCTGCGCCCCCGTTGACAATCTGAATCGCGTCAGTCAAGACCACTTCGCTAGCCTCAGCCTGCGGGAATTCGATTACCGCGAAAGTGCTCATCATCATCAGAAGAACCATTGTTACGCTGTTTCTCATTTTTGCAGTTTCCATTTCCAAACCTCCAGCATAGCTGTGTATCGTCCTAGTTTGTCTTCCAGCGATACTTAACCTCGACCCTTTGCCGTCACCTGCGCGCGAGAGGGTGCACGAGTGAGAGAGGAGTTTTAGGCCCATTCTGAGGGATCGAAGTCGCGACCAAAGCCACCAGTCTCATCGGTGTCTATCTCACTCACCTCTGAATGCACTTCAGGTTGGCTGCCCCTGCTCTGGGCCTTCTTAGCGATCCAGTCATCAACCGGCCCGGGCTTGCCCACGCCGGGCCCGTATGCGAACTTAATCTTGTGAATCAGAGCGAGTTTGGTGAGCCAAAGATGGCGCATCGTGTGCATGAACTCGTTCTGTGTCAGACCATCGAACCAAATCGGACGAGAGAGATTGAACGCCTGCAGCGGGCCGGGCACACCATGCTTCTTCTTACCAACGTGAAGCACCCAGTCGAGATCTGCCTGAGTGAGATGTATCCTAGTGTCGTGGAGCCACTTCTCCCAATCCCCGTTCTCATTCTCGGAGTGTTCCGTCATTTCACTCTGCTGACCGTCATCGACCCTAGTGACTGAATATATCAGAACCAGATTGCGGTTCTTTGGAATGACGACGTTGAACACGTGACCCTGCTTCGTTGGAGGGTACCGGACATGCAAGTGGAGCATGGCCTGCTGGTCGACTACGTCTCGGGCTTCGAGGCGCTCGCTCTGCAGCCACTTGCGCACCCTGTCGCCGGCCTCGTGGGAGTTCATGAGGGGATTGGGGTGCCCGTCCTATTTGAGAACGCCGAGTCGGGGAACCAGTTGCTCCACAAGTTCCTCCAAACGACCGCCAGTTGCTGAGGAAGCCAGTCTCCTTCTTCTTCGGGCGTCGCCGAAATCAGTCAACATATCATAGCCCCAGAGGAAAACTAGGTTCGACATATGGATGATAGGGAGAGATACTGCAAGATAGACCGGGAGCAGGGCGGTAGCACCGCAGAGAGAGTAGAGTAATGCGAGGGAGATTAATGGCCAGAAGAAAAGAGGAGAGAAGATTGCTGCGATCATATGGTGTGTAGTCCTAGCGTCGATTCCTTCGTCCGTGTGGTCACCCGCGTACCACCCAACGAGCGCCTGCAGACCGGTCGTCGGGATGGTGATAGGGGCGGAGAGAAGCATGGCCAGAACCCCCAGTGCCCCGCTGATTAGTCTGGATTCACTCTTGATTCGTCCTCTCACATCTAGCGTACGGGCGTCTAGGCCTACCGAGTGCAGTATATCTGCGGCCTCCATGGCGTCCTCGACAAGAGAACTGGTGTTCTCAATAAGAATGAGCTGTTCTCTGATATCACGGGCTGCTAGTACCTCCTGCTTCAGCGAGCTGAGAGGGGAAGTGGATGAATTCGCTCTCAGGTGGCCCAATAGATGCCATGCCCTGTATGTCTCCCAATCTGGAGCATTTGGGGTGATATGGGTCAGGCTTTCATACAATTCGTCGCGGAGGGGGATAACTTGTTCTGCGGGTGGTTCAATCCATTCCCCTCCAGCGAGATTTGTGTGATGTTGGGGGTCATCGAGCAGTGGTATGGTGATTGGTTCACCAAACTCTACGAAGACGTCGGTGCGGAACCAGTAGTGGCATCTGAAATGCAGACCTACAGGCTGAATCACAGGCTGAGGCAACCCTCTCTCATGCGCAATGCTGGAAGCATTGAGGGTGAATCGGAGGGCGCCGGTCCTGAGAGCATGCATCTTGGTGTCCTGATGGGACTTGCCCTCGGGCATCACAATCGCCGCGTGACCTGAGGCGATGCAGTTGGCCATGGTCAGCATACTCCTCTTGTTAATCCTCTTCGCAAACTCAGGATTACTAACTCCTCTCTCCAGTTCTGCTCTCCTGATCACTGGCTGCGAGCCGATTCGGCGTGTGATCCAGCCTATCACAGGCATGGTCATGATGTCGTGCCTACCGATGGCGATGATACGCCTGTCCTGTGATTTCATGATTGCCAGCGGGTCAATGAGGCCATTGAGGTGCGTAGAAGCATACACTGAGCCACCCTCCACCTCGGATGGGCTGTCCATCTCCGAGTGCCTGATGATATAGGACCAGGCTATGTCAACGGCCCGCCGGATGACCTCCCAAAAAGGTCGATTTCCAGGATGCTTGCCGCTGTGATCCCAGGGCAGACTTTCGAGTTTCCTGACATTAATCCTAGTAGCGCTGCTCGACAACCCCGGGAGCTCGTCGGGCGCATTCTCGGAATTAGCCATGGCATACCCACAGGGCTGGTGGTTGAGAACGCACCGGGTCATTTCAGATGGTTGCGGATGCGCTCGGCAAGTATTGCGCCCTCACCGGGATCGAGTTGTGTGGTGGCGAAAGGCCAGGTCAGGCCGCTACCGTCATCGTGTTTGGGGATGATATGGAAGTGAACGTGGAAGACTGATTGGAATGCGGCCTCGCCATTGTTCTGCAGGACGTTGAAATCACTGGCCCCTGAGGCTGCAAGGACAGCCCTAGATATTCTTGGAAGAACTCTTCCGACTGCAGCAGATGCCTCTTCCGATAGTCCGTCCAGTGTGGCGCTCTGCTCCTTGGGGACAACTAAGGTGTGCCCGATGCTGCATGGATTAATGTCAAGAAAGGAAAATACGTGTTCGTCCTCGTACACCTTATGGCAGGGAATGTTTCCTTGAATGATGAGTGTGAAAATGCTCGGATCGGATTCGTCCATGCTATCCCTCTGGGACGATTATCGCCTCAGCCAGAGCAATCATGCCCTGGAGATGAATCGCAGTGACCAATTCGGTGTTCATCACTATGGAAGAATCTGTGACCCCGATTCCCATCTCTCGCAACCCAGCGAGGCCGGTTGCGGCTGCTTCGAGGACTTTCTCATCGCGACTGCCGTTGAGATTGCCCATGATAGACGACATGGTGGTTGAGAATCGTCCTACTGACTCGCCAGTGGTTCTCATCAGGGACGTCACTCTGGCTCGTTCGATCTGAATCGCTTCCTCCACCTGAGAGGAAGAGCCGAACGATGTGTCCGAAGCCCAGACTCCAGCGTGCTCTCCGGCACTATTTCCACTCACTAGGTCCTCAAGCAACTGGTTCCCGGGCAGCATACCCGCTCCGTGCATTCCAGTGTTGGCTGAGCGCCCAGCCGCATAAAGACCTGTGAACCACATATTACCATCCTCGAAGGTTACTCTGCCACTTTCATCCACAGGAGCGCCTCCAGTAGTTGCGGCGACGCTTGGCATCAGGGGAATGACTTCGGTGGTTATATCCAAGCCTGCCCTCTCCCTCACCCTTCTAGTGGTCTGAGCGAACCACGGAGATGCTGCTGCATCGAGTGATCGTAGGTCGAGGACGCATCCTTCACCGTTGAGGATTGTCTCGGGCTCGACGTCCTCTCCGCTCTCCTTGCGCAGTCTACCTCCAGCACCCAGCAGATCGATGGGGAGGTGCATGTCCGTGCCACGGATTGTGAGTGGATGCCGAGGAGAATTTGCCATGCCGGACAGACCTACGCCTGCAGAGACAGCGAGGGCGGCCCCGATACCCGCTCCATTCGAAGGAGAGGACCATATTCCCTGGTGGCCTTCTGTGGCCAGAATGATTGCTTTTGATTGAATCGCGGATATCCCTCCAGTCAATAGATCCAGCACCACAACACCACGAACCTGCTGATTGTCCATCACCAGAGAAAGGGGAACTAGGTCCGAGCGGCGAGGGATGCCTCTCTTGATGGCCTGCTCTTCGAGAATACGAGTCACCTCTCTGGCTGTGCTGTCTCCGCAACCTGTCAGACGAGCCCTGCTGTGGCCCGGTGCCTCTGAGGTGTGAGGGAGCCCTCCCTCTCTGCGACGCAGAACCAATCCCCATCTCTCAAGTTCAGCAATGACTGAGACTGCCTCACCACAGAATCGGGCTGCTGCAACCTTGTTAGTTGACTCGCCGCCAGCTGTAACCGTATCGTTACGATGTGCGGTGGAGTCAAGTTCGTCTATCGAGGCAGCCAAGCCTGACAGAGGGGCTGCACCGGATGCTGAACCGACACCTGAGGAGTCAATCACCAGAGGGATTGTGCCAGCGTCGGCAGAAGCGATGGCTGCTCGCAGGGCCGCGGGGCCGCTGCCGATGACGACGATGTCCCACGACTCCATGTTCACTCCGTTGGTCGCAATCACAATAGTGCCATGAACGTGACGCTCGGGACTCCGTCCCGCAAAGACCTCAATCGGCTATGGAGAGAGCCAGTCTGCGAACAGCCGAGGCTGCGTCGGACATTCGCTGGCCTGCGCTCTCCTGCTGCGCCTTTGACGACAGCGTGGTCTGCACCACAACTGAGGAGAGTGTTTTCCCGTGCTCTCCCCTCAAGGTGACCTGTACTGGATGCGATCCTAGTTTGGAGTCCGGCCACGCAAGACCAATCCAGAGTACGGTGGCGTCATCCAGCAGACGCCCCATTGAATCGACCTGATCCATGGCTCTTGCCTTGTCAATACGACGGGAGGCTCTGGCCTCGACTCTAATTGTCTGCAGAGCCGGTTCCCCTTCAGCCACCACAATATCGACCTTGACATTGGTAGTAGCTCCGGTGTTGTTGTGCAGCATGACGAACAGGTCGGCCTGACCCTGAGAGCAGCGGGGGGGCAGGTCGAGATCCAGTCTCCAAGGCATCTCATTCATCGAGTGGTCACCTCTGATGGCCGAATCCTGCAGCCTGTCAATCAACCTGAACAGCCCCGGTTCCCAAGCCTTGGTGTGCGCCAACAGGGTCCGTAGTGATTTCAGGTCAAACTTGTTCGATTTGTCAATCAAACTGTCAATTGCTGACACCTTGAAAACACGCTTCGCCTCGGTCATCAATCTAGCATCGTCGAGCAGTCCCTGCTCATTGAGATACACTGCACGCAGAAGGTGTTCTACGGCCGAATCGGGGGTCTGATTGCCCCTCACACTATCCATTATGGAGATTTTCCAATCATCCCACGCTGCCGCGGTCTCTGGATCGAGATGTGCGACCATAAGGTCGGACAACGGCCTGTTCAAAGTGCTGTCATGCAGAGTCGGGGCATGCAGGGAGAGCAAGGGAAATGAATTGGAGCGCATGGGAATCGAGTCGTCCAACATTAATGAGTTGAGGAAGCACAGTGCCCCCAGAGCCATCGAAGCGCCCAGGAGCAACGTCCCGAGAGTATTGCCCGTCTCGAGGTCCCTCACTGCAATCAGCGCCACCGCACCGAGTGCTGCTGAGAGGAGGCGTATTCTCTCCCTCAAGGATCTCTCACCCAAGGTGTTGAGAATTCGCTCCACACCTGGATAGGCATCCATCGATCTCTGGCCTCCATCTCGCAACTTGAGTCGGTCGCGCGCGGACATCCCAGCGAAGGTTGCCGCGAGATTGGTGGGGATTAACAGCACAGCAAGGAGAATATATGCTGCGATGGCCGCATCGTAGGAGGCGAAATCCCACTTCACCAACAGCAGGCCGGCGCAGATAGGGGCTACCAAAGAGAGGGTTTGGCGAATCAAAGGGGTCTGGGCGGACCCAGAGACGCGAGTCCAGAAGCGCCTCCCGGTATCTCTGGCTGACACGCTGCGAGAGAGTGCTCGCTGGTTCGAGGCGCCGAACTTGCTCGAATCCGAATACGGTGTCGGCAGCTTCGGGATAGGGGCCTCCATGGAACTTCGGAGGACGCAGGATGCTTGATGGCATCGGCGCTATTGCTATCGAAGGAGGGTGATTCTGCGAACGTTACCTTTCTTGGGGAGAGTGCTGTCGCAGAGCCGGGCGATTAGTGTAGTCTGGATATCACCTTGGCCTCCTAAGCCGAGAACACGGGTTCAAATCCTGTATCGCCCGCCATTCCATCAACCGAAAGCGAGACCGTGGTCCCTTCCGGCTCTGGCAACTTTGTGAAGGAAATTCTCGAAGGGAATTCGTGCGTGCATTGAGCGATTGAGCTGGGTGTCACAGTCGGCCAATGCCCCTAGCAGCTGCTCACGGAGTGGATCGGGGAGAGAGAGTCTACGACCGACCAGAACGTCGTGGAGTTGGTGGACTACGTCGTCGGAGTCCATTCCGTGGTCATTCATCATGCGGTCGATTTCGGCCAATGCCCCTGCCAGCACCTTCTTCTTGCGGCCTCTCTGATTCTCCCACCTCCACTCGACCACTCTCCCTCTCAAAGCAAGTTCCATCAGGTGTCTGCCGGACTGTAGGGTGGTTGACTGGACTAGAGTATGAACCGCCGAGCGATCTTGTGCGAGATCTCTCAAATGCAGCATCTCCAAGGTGAACAGAGCCTTCCTGAGGTTACCCCTCGAGATGTAAGCAATGTCCTCAAGTACCTCATTTACGGTCTCCACACCCTCTGATTCGGTGACGGAGTGCATAGTAGACAGCATTGTCCCACGCTCAGTCGCCGGAATTCGGATCATCTGAGTTCGAGAGCGCAACGCGTCGATAATCCTCGAGGGGGCTCTTGCCACAAGGACGAACCTAGAGGCGTTTCCAACAGTCTCCATCATCCTGCGCAAGTAGGCCTGTCTGATTGAGCCGAGGTGATCAGCGTCCTCGAGGACGATGAGTCGACTCACGGGCAGGACACCGGGAATGATTTCGATTTCCCTGCCAGCAGGGGCAACATCGTTCGGTGAGCCGGTTGAAATCCCTCTGTCAAAGGCATCTAAACTGAGTCTTCCAGCTAGGGTGTCACTAGAACCAGTACCACCGGGCCTGAGAAAGTTCTCGAATGTGCTCATGGCGCCGCGTTGCCTGACAAGGTCGCGGGCCTGTAGTACGTGTGTCGTGGAGCGCCACCCTCGCCCGAGAATCTGGCGGGCAACCAATCGCCATGCTGCCGTCTTGCCCACACCCGCCGGGCCGGTTATCAGCAAGTGCGGTGGTTCGGGGGAGAGGCTGACTGAGAGCAGTGCCTGACGCGCCTTGTCGGGCACGGCCAACTGCTCGAATGTCCGAGGTGCGTGGGTATTCAGCCAGCCCGTCACGGGAGGTCGTCGGATTGGCGGGACTTGAAGACCGCGCTGCTCACTCGGCCTTCAGGGTCTTGTGGCGTCCTTCCTTACGGGGTTTGACGAAGATCCGATATCCACACTTGTGGCAGGACTTTCCAGCGGTGCCTGCCTCAGTCCATGTTAGGTGACCACACCGCAGGCACTTGTAGCGGATCTCAAGTGGATCCATAGTCGATTCACAGTGAGTGCACTTGGGCAGCTCAGCAGGGCTCCAAGCCCTTCGATCGGTGCGATTGCAGTTCCTGCACTTGTGGAGCACGAGACGTTCTGCTTCGTTGGACATCGAGCCGGCGACCTGCCGGGCCTTCTTCAATCTGTCCTCTGCCTCACCGGGCCCTGCGGGCCCGTTCGCACACCCCTACAAAATTCTCGAAAATCCTTGCGCCATACTCTGAGTCGTTTACTTCGGGGTGAAATTGAAGTCCAAATCGATCTCCAGATTCGTTCTGCATACCCTGCACTCCACAGGACTCGCTGTGCGCAGTAATCACGAAGCCAGGGGGTGCCTCTGTGACCTCGTCGTTGTGACTTTCCCAGACCGTCTGCTCGTCAGGAGTTCCCTCAAAAAGTGCGCCACCACCACC
>DAGM01000071.1 GCA_002495735.1 Euryarchaeota archaeon UBA54 | reverse complement strand
CTGACCACCCCATAGGTGATCTGCGAGCATCACTAGGTCGAGCACGTTGACCGCGTGGTCGCCGTTGATGTCGGCTCCCTGCATCGAGACAGGTGCATCCCCGTAACCGAGGATATACTGCACCATCACGATGAAGTCGCCGATATCTACGCTTCCGTCGTCGTTCGCGTCACCGCGTAGCACTCGCACGGGCTCGAGGTCGCAGACCGCCACAGCGGTCTTACTGGCCTTGGTGGAAGCCTTGGTGGTGCGGCTGTCCAGAGACTGGGGTCCTGAATCGGACTCGTCATCTCCCCACAGGTAGTCGGCTAGGAGAACCAGATCGAGCACGTCGACTGATCTGTCGCCGTTTATGTCGGCCTGTGCCATCGAGGCAGGTGCCCTGCCGTAGCCGGCGATGTACTGTGCCATCACGATGAAATCACCGAGATCCACGCTTCCATCGTCGTTAGCGTCACCGCGAAGGTAACGCGCGTCGATGGGGGCAGCCTCAGCTGACTCGCCATCTATGTCGTTCGTCGTTTCAACGCTTCCGATGTCCTCACCGGAAACGAGGCCTGCTGTGCCAGCCAAAAAGATCAGCGCAGCGATTGTTAGGTCCACTGTTCGGTCCATGAACAGGGTCCATCGATGTGCCAGACATAAGTAACTTGGTTCAATGATTGGACATTCTTCAACGTATTAACTGGTGTTTTCTTACTCATACACTACCCCGCGACTCGACACTGCTTCGATTCGGACTCCATCCACCTATCCATAGTCCCAATCCTATCATTGCAATCTGGACGAAAAGCCTCACTATATGTCCAGTAGGCGAAAGGGAGGCCCCATCACCCAGTTCTATATCGTAAATCCACATGTATAGATTAGCAGGATAAATTAGGACGAGGAAGGCAGCAGCGGCGTATCCCGAAATCTCCTTGGTTTGAGGTAGAATCAATCCAATTCCTAACAAAATCTCTGCCACACCACTTGCTAATATCCAGAATTTGGGCGATCCAAGTATTGACGGGACTATGGGCTCAAACCAATCAGTATCGGTGAAATGCAACGCTCCTGTGTATAGGAAGAAAATTCCGAAAACTGTCGCCAAGATTCTTCGCAATTCCATACTAACCTATGTCCTGTATTCACGCTCTTCCAAATCGTTGTGGTAGTGCCGACCCAGTTCAGGACCTTTCTCTGAGACCCATTCGCTGAACAAAATCTCCCCCAGTGGCTCTTCATCAGAGGCGACGAGGCCCTGCATCAGTCCACGGATCTCCCCGCGTGTGATTACCATGTCCCTGAGAAACAGTCCCATGACCCTGCCAGACAGCCAAGCCACGATTGCAGGCATCGGGACGAGCAGACGCCGCACACCCATGCTCCGGGCGATTAGCTTGATGAAATCCCGGTAGACGTAGGCCTCAGGACCTGCGGCGTCGCGAGTGATGTCGTCGTCCCGACCTCCCAGCTCGATGGCAATGCTTGCAACATCGCGCACATGAACCGGCTGTATAGGGTAGTTTCCCCGCCCGAACAGCCCGAAGACGGGGATGTATCGCAGCATCCAGGCGATGTTGTTGACGAGGATGTTCCTGCCTCCTCCGAACAGGACCGTCGGACGAATGATGGCATAGGAAATGCCACAATCCCTGAGCAACTTCTCGGCAATCACCTTGCCGCGGAAGTAGGACCACTCTGGAGCCTGCTCGGGGTGCGCGACACTGAAGTGCACGACCCTCCTTACACCCGCTTCGATTGCGGCTTCGAAGATTAATCTGCAGTTCTCAGTGGCAATTTCGTGGTCGAACTGCTTGCTGTGGTGGTTGTATCGCACCCAGTATGTGTTGTACAACACATCAGCTCCGCGCAACGACTCCACCAGCGCTTCACGGTCCTGGAAATCTAGCGGATGAACCTCTACCCGACCGTCAAAAGGGTCATCCCGACCGACGGCGTTGGTCAGAGTGCGGACCTTCTTACCCTCATCGAGTAGCTGATGGGCAATCCACCGTCCAGTGTATCCGAACGCACCTGTCACTACGTGCAGTTCCTCCGCCATGACTCGGCCACTTTCAGGAGCATGAAGAAGTAACGGGCAGAATCTTCTGCCTCAGAACTCGGAGTAGTAATTGGAGACGGCATCTTCGAGACTAGATCCCGCTGCAAGCTCATCGACGCTAAGGGTCACCCCATCCCTGCGGATAGCCTGCCCCCCGACCACTACATCGAGACAGCGTGCGCCGCTGTAGATTAGGTTGGCCAGCAGCCTCCTGCCATCCCGTCCCCACGGCCTCATCCTGACATCATCGAGGTCCCAGGTCACCCAGTCGACCGAGTCCTTGGTCGCAAGTTGCCACGTCTCCACCGGATCAAGTATTCTAGCATCCCAATGATCGTGTCTTTGAACTAAACTAGCAGCCTTTGATTCAGCTCTCATATCAAGCGAGTTGTTACTCGCCGCTCCATCGGTCCCTAACCGCACATCTACTCCTGCCTCGCGCATAGCAGGATAGGACAATGTCCCTCCACACGCGAGTTTCTGATTTGAAGTCGGACAGTGAACTGCATGTGCATCATGCCCGGCCAGAATACGCATTTCTTTCTTGGTCGCCCAACCACAGTGAGCGCAGACAGTCGAACCATCGGAAAAGAAATCTATTGAATCAAGATATTCTATTGGATACATTCCATGTTCAGCATGGCAGTTAGCTACTTCCGTCCTTGTCTCAGAGGTATGGATGCTTAGTGTACATTCGGTTGCCTTTGCCACATCGGAAGCTTTCCTCAGTATCTCTTCATTACAGGCATAAACAGAATGGGCCCCAATACCATACTCAATTCTTCCAGGCCTGGGAGAAGCCCCTCTGATCAGATTCTCCATGTGCCGCAGGGCATCTCCTGAGTCGGGCTCAAAGTTCGGAGTAAGCCCATCAGTAATTGGCCCACAGAGTTTTGCTCTCAAACCGGTTTGTGCTAGGGTTTCTCCAATGACTTCGGTATAGAAGTACATGTCACAGGCGAACGTAGTCCCGGTGGCAATCAGTTCTGCAGCGGCAGCTCTAGTGCCCACTTCAACAAATTCCGGCGTTAGGAACTTCTCCAAAGGGAAAATCGAGGTCTCAAGCCACTCCATCAGAGGCAGACCCTCGCCCATCGAGCGATTGAGTATCATTGCGAGGTGGGTGTGCCAGTTCTGCAGCGAGCGCGTGACCAGACGGGTCGAGCCATTGATTGTCTCAACCACATCCTCGTCGCCATTGCTCGCAGAGTACGAACCGTCTGGATGGAGCAGGTAATCACCGTGCTGGACGACACCGTCGTGGTCAATCAGACGCGTTTCCGTGACTCGCCGCACACCCTCGTCCATGGGCTAGCGAGCGGCCCGCCCGCCTCAAGTGTTCTCCATCAGATGAGAGGAATTATCTCCGAGAAATGCAGCAGGTTCCCCTCCCTCTCATTCTCCGACATGTACTGGATGAAGTAACGCGCCCGCGCTCCCTGATCAAAAGAAATCTCGCTTCGGTCACCATATCGACTCATCAGATTAGTCCGTGAAGGGTTGTGCTGCTCTAAGGTGCAATTAGCGAACTCACTCGGTTCCTGATCCGGCCTGTCGCTCTCGTAGGCGTTGGCGGTGCAATCAATGACCTCCTCACACCAGATGTAACAATCGTAGGGTGTCGCGCAGATGAAATCCCCAGTTCGGTAGCACTGCTCGGTTGGAGTAACCCAGTTCTGCGTCCATAGAGAGGCTTGTGCGAGGTCCGACTCTGAGTTCGGATCCTCATGATTTTCATGGGTGTGGTACAGTCCGAGGAAGTGCCCGAGTTCGTGGCTCGGAACGTAACTGGTGGCGAATGCTGAAGCTCTCACCGTGCTGATGTAGTACTGTCGGATATGCCAAGGATAGTTGCTGTATTGTCCCCAGCCGTTGCTCTGCATGATGATGTTGACATTGGCTGGGTTGTAGCCTTCAATGAAACTGTCACCGAGTTGAGAGACTGAGACCTGATCACCAAAATCGCCACCATCTTCACTCGAGTTGTTGAGTGTGTCCGGCTTCTCACCTCCCTCCTCTTCCTCCTCGTCTTGGACGTCGGGAAAGGCTTCGTTGATCCAGATTATCTCGCCGAGGATGAAGTCGATTCCATAGGAGTTGTAGACCGAGTTAATCAATTCGATTCCGGTGTCGATCGAGGTCTCATTGATTAGCCATTCGACACCGTCGTTGTCCCGATAGACGAAGATGGTCATAGAGAGCTGTCTGACTGGCCCAGACTCGCAGTCTAGTCCTGGGTAGGGCGAGTCCTCTGATACGTCCACCCAGTACTC
>DAGM01000012.1:5807-5970 GCA_002495735.1 Euryarchaeota archaeon UBA54 | reverse complement strand
TTGATTCTCTCGACCACTTCAAGGTCGGACTCCTGAAGTATCCTCGCGGCCTTCGCAAACCTGCTGTCATCGTCGCCGTCTGATGACCTCTCGCTCGCCGCCTTCAGAGACAACAGGCCAGTGCCTCCAGGCCTGAGGAACGCACCGGCCATCCTAACGAAGG
>DAGM01000012.1:0-5445 GCA_002495735.1 Euryarchaeota archaeon UBA54 | reverse complement strand
TCTGCCTGGCCGCGGATGTAAGGGGCCACTGTCTGCGGGAGCCTAGCATCGCCGAGAACAGGGACGAGTCCGGGTCTGCGGAAGGACAGTTTCGACAGGTCGCGCATCGCCCGAGGAGCTATTTCCACTGCCACGACTTGCCCTCCATGGTGATTGAGAGAGCCGCAGACTTGATCGTGTATGTGCGAAACTGTAGAGCCGAACGACGCACCCAGATAGAGGCACGTCGAGCCTACCTCTGGAAGCAATCTCGAGGGGTCTCCGTCAGTTCGCAGCAAAGCTGCTGCGACCTTGGAGCGTGTGGGGTCCCAAGCCCTCCACTCTATTCGAGAATCCGTCTTCCTGCGCTCGCCTCTGACTGAAACTCCGCGAACGGCGTTCCTAGTCCACAGAGAACGACCCTCACGACGGATCCCCCAAGCGAGTTTTACTGGCTTACGCGCCAACCCATCACCTCCTCGGTGGCTTTGGGAACCTCTCGCGGATGTTCTTGCACTCTTGGTTGATCTCTGCTATCCTTTCCTCTCCCCACGGCTCACCGTCGAAGTGATCGACGCGAACCGCAATCGAACACTTGCCAGCCATGTATCGGGCGATCTTTCCCCTGACCCATCGAGGAGATCTCGAGACCTGTGGCAGAGAGAACAGAACGGGCGAATGCTTGGGCGGAGGGGCGCCCCTGCGATGAGCAGCCATGGCACCGCGAGCCCCGAGGACCTGTAGGCTGCCGCTCGGCATTCTGGCCAGTCTCTCGCGGCCTCCTGCTAACACCACCAGCCTAGCAGCTCCTAACGGGCCGAGTAGCATACTCAGAGTGGGTACGTACTGACGCGCGAGTTCACGCGTGGCCGCCTCGGCCACTCCCAGTCTCTCTGCCAGAGCAACAACACCAACTGCATGGCCATTCAAGGCCACCCACTCTACCTGTTCGGGCTGGTGTGCGGGGATCGCAACATCAAGTGTAGCAGCGGCTGCATTAATCGATTCGGCCTCGGCTACAGCTGCTGGAATTTCTTGCCTCTGTCCATCTAAATCCGCCTCGGACAAAAACAGCCCTGCCCATTCGATACATCTCGCTTCACTGGTGGTCCACGAGGACCTCAGTTCAATCGCCGCCGAAGACAGCATGTCGAGTCGTCGGTCGAGATCAGCAGCGGCATCGGCCACTCCTCGCTTAGCCAGTATAGCCGCTGCCTCGGAGAGCATCTCCTGCTCCTCAGTCTCAAGCTCGGGCCAGTCGGGGTCCGACATCGCCGCCATTCCATCCACCTCAGCATCCGGGAATCTCTTACTGAGGGTTCTCGCCTCGGGACTCATCCTACCCGATTGCAGGTCTGACAGTCGGTCTGCCAAAGCGCGGACAGACCTTTTGGGCGACCACCCCAACTCGTCGAAGACTTCGCCGTCGGAATCAACGACCCTAGCAAGTCTCCAATCGTAGTGAATACGCATGGGTACTCCGTAGCGCCGCTTCGCTTCAACGGTGCGGTCCCATTCCAGTTGCTCAACAGAGGCTGAGTCCGAGCTTTTCCACAGGCGCACATAAGCGATACTTCAATAGTCGGTTTGTATGTCGCTGTTCGGTTGGCGTTTAACCGGCTAGGTGTTTGATAGCGATGTTTTGTCCTGAGTGTGGTGCACTGTCATACCCCGATTCTTCCGGGAATATCAGATGCGACAACTACCAGTGCAAATACGAGGGGCCTCTGACTGGCAAGGACGGTTCCGGAGGTACTTTCGTCGACCCAATGACTGGAGATACTGTGGATTTGACCAGCGCCACTGCGTCGGGTTCTGAGAAAAGTTTGAAGCACCTCACTGAAGTAGTGGAGCCGGAAGTAGCTCGAGGTACTCTCAGAGTGGGGGACATTCGCTGCCCTAAGTGCGATTGCAACGAGATATACGTCGAACTCAAGCAGACCAGATCAAGTGATGAGCCCGAAACTAAAATCTGCCAATGCAAAAATTGCGACAAGCGTTTCCGAGAATACCAATAAGTGTCCCGAATGAATGAAAGACCCTCGATTTATAGGAGATGTGTAACGAGGTGATTCCATGCTGAGAGTGACGGCAAAAACTCAACTGATGAGGGAGATTGTCGATTTGCTCTCGGTCCTGACTGAAGAAGCGAAGATGAGCTGGGGAGAGAAGGGACTGACGGTGAACGTTGTCGACGGTTCTCACGTTGCCCTCCTTAGCGCTACTATCTCAGACGCCTGCTTCGAGACCTACGAAGTCGAGCCGGTCGAAATTGGACTGGAGCTAGGCAAACTGCGTGACCTCCTGACTCTCGCTGGCCCGGGTGATTTGGTCGAAATTGACTACGATGACGCGGTCGGAGCAATCAATGTAAGAGTCGGTGAGGTCCACAGAATACTGCGCGGCCTCGATACCGGTTCCATGCAGGATCCTAAACTTCCAGTTCTTGATTTCGACTGCAGTGTCGCCATCGGGGCAGAGAAGCTCTCCAGAGCACTCAGGGCGGCCAAGTTCGTAGGTGAGTTAGTAGATCTGAGTCTTGACAGTAAGGAGATGAGGGTAAGCGTGACCGTTGAGGCTGGCGAAGGAGTCAATGTACGCTTCGAGTCCGGTGAACTCAGCGAGTTGGTCTGCCCCTCGCCTACTCAAGGCACCTACAGCCTGCAATTCCTCGACCCTCTGACAAGGAAACTTGCCTCTGGATTGACCCAAGACATTCGTATGCAGTTCCAGGACAAGTACCCATTGAGGCTGGACTGGAGTAGTAATGATGGCGGGGCGAGTTGGACGTACTTCCTAGCGCCCCGAGTGACTAACGACTGACCCGTGAACTCTTGAGGTCGGACTAGGGCGACGAGCCATGGGGCGTTCTGTCTGCGTTGTAATACCGAGTGTTGGCAATGCGAACGAACTTGGCATTGCACTGGACGGTCTGATGGCCCAGACCTACTACGGCCCGCTTGAGATTGTAGTGGTTGGACCGAGTGGAGATTCCGGTAGACAGCAGGCTGAATCCAGAAATCTTCGATTCATCGACGATGCAGGCTCACGCACTCGCGCTGATGCCTGCAACATCGCACTTGATTCAACGGAATCAGATCTGGTGATGTTCACTGATGACGATGTCATCGTGCCCAAGGAATGGGTAGAGAGGCTGGCCCGCTGGTTCGAGCGTTCCGAAGTCGCAGGCGTGGGCGGTCCGAACTTCGCACCCCCAGAGAGTTCGACGCTGCAGCAGCAGATTATCGACGTCAGCTTCTGCAGCAGGATATTCACTGCCGGAACCAACTACGGCAGGAAAGGGAAGGGCGCGCTCGAAGAGGTCGAGCAACTACCCGGTGTCAATTCGGCCTACCGTCGTTCCGTCCTCACAGAGATCGGTGGATTCCCAGACGGATGCATCGGTGCCGAAGATGTGATTCTCGACCACCGGATAAGACAAGCTGGACATCAACTTTGGACGGATCCGGAAGCAGTGATGTGGCACCGCAGGCGCGACCTGTCGAGTGTCAAGAAACAGATTCGAAACTACGGGCTGGTCAGAAGTCTGGCCAGTCACGAGCATCGCGAACTAAGAGCGTGGAGCCATGGAACAGTGGCTCTGTTCCCTCCAATTGTGATAGCAGCATTTGCATTCTTCTTTTGGGGACTGTCCAATGGCGGACTAGGCTCGCCTTGGTGGGACATCTCCCTTGATGCCGTTCCTATGGGCTGGTCGAGATTTGGGGCCCACGCCCTGCCCACCCTGATTTTACTGTACAACCTCTTGGCTTGGTATGGTGCTGCTAAGGGCAGCTCGCCTTGCCGGACTCCCAAGACAGTGTTCCTATCCTCAATCACCACTTTCGTTCTGCACTGGAACTATGGAATGGGTGTGCTGCAAGGTTGGTGGAGAATATTCACTGGAAACTCAGGCCTCCAGATAGACGACCGGACTAGGAGCTAGGCCTCTGCCGCACCTAGTTCGCCGGTCTGAATCAGCCACTGCGATGCGTACACGTTGTCGTTGTCTAGGAGTTCTCGGTGAATGCCGCGTTCAACAATCACACCATCAACCATAGCCACTATCTCATCGGCCTTGCGTATCGTCGCAAGTCGGTGGGCGACAGCAATAGTGATTCTATTTGAATCCCCATTTGAACCATCGAAGAGTGACATCTGTATGCGCTTCTCAGTCTCGGCGTCGAGAGCCGCTGAGGCCTCATCGAGGATGAGCAAATCTGGACTCTTGAGCAAAGCTCGGGCCAGGGCGATGCGTGCCCTCTGGCCTCCGGACAACATAACGCCGCGGTCTCCAACCATCGTGTCGACACCGTTAGGGAGTCGGGAGACGAAATCCCACGCACCTGCGGTCTCGAGGGCGTTCTGGATTTCATCGTCTGAGGCCTCTCGGGCATAGGAGACATTGGATTTTACATCACCGTAGAACATGAATGGGTCCTGGGAAACAAAACCAATCCTGTCGCGTACTGTCTCAATTGAGTAGTCGTTGATGTCTATGCCGTTGATCTTCACCGTGCCATGCTGGGGCTCGTAGAACCTCTCGACCAGCTTGAGGATGGTACTCTTGCCGGCGCCTGTGTGCCCCATTACTCCGAGGAATTCTCCCGAGGATGCGGAGAACGAGATACCATTGAGCACGTTGGCCTCCGATGTGGGATAGGCAAAGGTGACGTCGTCGAACGAAATCGAGCGAATAGGGCTGTCGAGAGGGATGGCGTCTGGCTTGTCGAAAATAGACGGTTCGAGGTCGATTAGTGCAAACACTCGCTTGGAGGCGGCTTCGCCCCTCTGGAGCTGGTTCAGAAGCATCCCCAAAATGAACATGGGCATTGTCATTCTAGTACTAATCAAAAGGAATGTAACGAATTGGCCTACAGTAATCTCGCCGGACTCCATGAGCCAGCCACCTGCAGATACCAGCAGTCCGAATGAGAGTCCTGCGACCAAATAGATGCCTGGAATGAATCGGTTGCGCAGATTGGCAGCATGGATGGCTTGGTCGCGATAGTCGGCACTCTCTCCCTCAACACGAGAGCGTTCAAAGTCGCTGGCGTTGTAAGCCTGAACGGTGACGATACCTGCCAGAACATTCTCGAGTATGGAGACGATTCCACCGGTGCTCTCACGCTGCTTCCGATAGCGTCGTTGTACGCGGGTGCTGAACCATACGACCATGGGAATCACTAGGACCAGTGGGATGAAGAGAATGAGTGCCAACGTTGGGGACATCCAGTACATGATGGCGAAAGCTGTGGTGAAAGTGATTAAAATTCGAATTATCGAGGTCGAGGAGTCTGATACTATGTCCTCTAACTGAGCCACGTCTGCAGAGAGAACAGCCATCAGATTTCCCGTCTGCCTAGTCTCGAAGTAGGATGCTTCCATTGCCATGAGGCTGGTCGTCGCCTCCATCCTGATATCGTGCTGGACCTTGTATGCAGTAGACTGCCAGAGGTACTCGCT
>DAGM01000038.1:10989-11791 GCA_002495735.1 Euryarchaeota archaeon UBA54 | reverse complement strand
GATGCCGGTATCTTCGTCGTCGCTGCGGCAGGGAACACCGGCGACGACGCCAGCATCTCTGACGTCTCGGTACCAGCCAATATGCAAGGCGTCATCGCAGTAGGGGCCTCTACACGCAGCGGCAACGTCTGGTCGAACTCTGCCAATGGCTCTATGGTAGATCCGTACACCCAAGAGAACAGGAGTTATCCTGACCAGAAGCCCGAGGTGTCGGCACCAGGTATCCTGTTGTTCTCGACGACTTCAACACAGATCGAGCCTCCGTACGCCTATTCCACTGGAACCAGCGATTCGACCGCCTTAGTCACCGGTGCCCTGGCCCTCATCCTTGAGTTGTACGGCACTGCATTGGCAGGAGATGACGGAGTAATCGATGCTGAAGAGATGGAAATGGTCAAGCGATCGCTTGCAAGCTCTTGCGACAAATCGGGTATCGATGGCAGCCCACACGATGTCAGGGGAGGTTACGGATTCCTTGATGCAGTCCAGTGGGCTTCAGACATCGCATTCGAGTTGAATCTGGCTTGATTCAAGGCATTTCGTCCCAATTCGCCAATCGAGCCTACGGCTCGGCACTACCCTATGATTAAATCCGTCCCCAATTCCCCCAACGCATGGCTCGCGGTGAGCGTGTACGCAGTCACTTCCTCGTCATGCTGATGTTGGCTAGCCTATTCGTCGCCTTAGTTGGCCCAGCGGCCCCCGTCTCCGCCAACAACGAGACTACCTCAGGGGTCATCTCGGGCACTGAGACATGGTCGGGCACGCACACCCTCTCCGGAGATGTGGTCATCGCATCGGG
>DAGM01000038.1:669-10570 GCA_002495735.1 Euryarchaeota archaeon UBA54 | reverse complement strand
GGCGCCAGTGGCAACTCTAACACCGCTCAGAGGATTACCTTCCGCTGGACCGATCCGGCCAATGCTAGCGCCACCGGAGAGTGCTACGGGATGAGTTATGGCAACCAGCAGATTTGGGTCAAGGACCCGTCGTGCTACGAGGGAGTTTTGATTCGCAACACCATCGACCTTTCCCAGACCGGTTTGAGACACATCGTCATCGACGGTGCTTGGGGCATTCCCTACTACATTCCCACAGTGTCTCAATGGAGATACGGTGCTCTGGTAATCGACGGCGCAAGCCCGGTCTTAACCGAGATAGAATTCACAGACATCAACACCTCCAGCTTGCTGACGACGAATCTCGCTCAGCCACGCCTCATTGGTGGCGAATACACAGTGGGTAACGACGATGAGAGCAATGTCGGCGGATCTGCAGTGCAGATTTACGGCTCAGGAACTCCTGTGACGCCACTGATTTTTCAGTCTCCCACACTCATCGGTACCAACGTAGGATGCAGCCGGCAAGCCCCCAGTCGCCCTGTGATTTGGGCAGAAGACACATTCATCGAAATTGACAGTGCTGACAGTACCGGAGACTATGGCATCAGCATGCAGCACTCTTCTGGAATTATCTCCAATTCAGAATTTAATGTGAACTGCAACGGCATTGATATCAACAGTAGGAAATCAGTCTCCAATGTCGACTACTCGATTGAGATTGTCGCCAATGAGATTACAACCGGTGACGGCGCTCCGATTACGGTCTTCCAAGGCGGCTTGGCAAATATTGTCGGCAACGATCTTGAGGGTGCCGCAGAATCCTCAGGGATAGCGATTGAATCCAGCGATGTGAGAATCAGCAACAATGACATCGGACCCGTAGGTGGTTGGAACGGCCTTTGGTTGCTCGGCTCATTCAATGTCATCGCTGAGAACAACACCATCCACGACATCGCTAGGGAAGTGATACGTGCAGGAGAGTATGGTAGCAGCGCTCCTGCACCGTCTGCATCCAGGATCTACCTCGCCAACAACACCCTTTCGACCGATGGCACAGGAGTCTGCACAGACACGAAGTACGACACTTGGGGAGGTGACTACACCTGCCCGGTAGTGCACGCATACAGGGCCGGAGTCTCGATGTACGACAACACGATCAACGTACCAGGTACTTCAGACGCCGACGGAATACGCGCAGTAGGGGCTCTTCTTGACATTCAGAGGAACACCTTCAACGTCCCCGGAACAGGTGTGGTAGTCACGAAATACGACGATGGAAACGCTGGCTCGCAGGACTTCGGTACACTCGGCTTCTTCTCACAGAACACCTGGTCCGGAGTGGGCATGACCTACAATGTCTCGGATAGCGCAATCACCGTGCAGTCAGAGTACATCCCCAGCCCTCCTCCAGGCGAGTACCCAGTCCAATTGGTCTGGTCAGACCAAGAGGCATGGCCCGCTAATCAGTTCCAGACCTCGATTATCCCTACATACGTGAAGGAGTGTCCGAACTGTGCCGACTTTACTCCCCGGGGCTTCCCTCTGGCCGTCAACATGGACAACAATTCGACCACCTTCACCTTCGCCAATCTGTCCAACCTCGACCGAAGCAAGATACACATTGAGACCCAACCAACGCCTTATGCAGTTCAGGTGCGTAGAGCCGAGATGGTTCGCTTCCAGACACTGGTCAATGGCGAGAGGGTAGAGGACGCAAAGGTCCTGATTGAGGACGCGCTTGGCAACGACTTGTATTCGCTTCACACACAGAGCAATGGCTACACTCCTTGGTTCGCCCTGCCCTCTGACTTCCACCTCGACTTCAGGGGGCTGGGCGGCGGTGACAATCCCGACGGTTTCGCCGATGATGAGTATGAGGACTCGTGCTCCGACGGGATTGACAACGACGGTGATTTGACAATCGACACCAACGACGAAGATTGTGATAACCTAGCTGGAACAAGGGAGTTGTCACGCTACTACTACACTGGCTACAAGTTTGGCTCGGGGTTCGCTCGTGGCGACTTCACCTTGACTGATACCACGTTGCAGGACACAATCAACCTCGCGAACCTAGCCCCCTCAGTCTCTGTCACCCAGTTGGACGGCCACTCCTTCCGTAAGGTGGTCAACCTCACAGGGAGTGCCCACGACGGCCAACTCGCAGGCATCTACGCCACTGACGAGCTGGCACAGTGGGATCAAGGGGGCTATGTCCATGAAATCCAAATCAAGGATCCGTTCACCAGCGAATGGGGTGCCGCTGGCCTTGCTGTCGACACTAGTGGAATGGCCGAGGGTCAGGTGACTAAGAACAACCGCCCATTCAGCTCCTGGTACTATCAGATCGACATGAGCAACAGAGAGGAGGGCGACTACGTGTTCGAGTTCAGGGCCTTCGATGGCATCGACTACAGCCCAATCATCTATCGGACAATCAAGCTCAATGTCCAAGCTCCGACAATATCAGTGACCTCACCGAGCTCGTTCTCGACTCATTCCGAGGGCACCGTGACCTTCGAAGGCACGGCTTTCGACCACTACGGCTGCCCGATACAGTGCAGCTCTGACATACAGGACATCTACTTCCACATACAGGGGCCCGACTTCGATGTCACGACATCGGCATGGACAGGAGGCATATCGGTCGGACAGGACTGGAGCTGGACCTGGGATTTCAGCGCCCTGCCGCGCGAAATCGCCACGTACACCTTCACGGTATGGGCATCGGACACCGACTTCTGCCAGGGCTTCGTGGACGAGTGCGAACCCGTGGTACTGACCCTCACGATTGACAACTCGAACAGCTATCCGTTCATCAGCGTCATCACCCCGTACGACGGTCAGAGGCTGTCCGTCTCCACGGAAACTGTCTTCGAAGGGGTCGCTCGCGACAACGACGGCTCCGTCTCGAGAGTAGATTTCGAGATTATGGACGTCGCTAACAACTACCTGTTAGTGCTCACCGACTCAATCACCGACTTCGCCCCCAGTGGAGCTTGGTCCCTTGAGTGGGACTCGACGAATCTGATGCATGACATGCAATACCTTGTCCGATTCCGCTCGTACGACGGTTATGACTACAGTGATTGGGAGGAGATGCTTATCGTCGCTGACAACCCGCCCGACGCAGGCAATAACCAACCAACCTTCGACTCCACCGACTGGTCCAGTTCTATCTCCCTATACTGTGAGATCGACTCGCAGTCCCATGACCGCTGCACCAAGGCTGAGCTAGATTTGTTGGAATACTTCGACGATATCGATCCGGGTCAGGAACTCATTCTATCTGTGTACGATGACGAGTCACGCACCAGTGACGACCACTTCGGCATCGTCATTAACGTCGGAATGAATGGCATGGCGACCTACAACCCAGTATCGATGTTCTTCTATGATGCCGACATGGCCACTTGGACCCTAGAGAATGTGGTATTCGTCGCAACCGATACACACGGCTCAAAAATTAACTCCAATCCCGTTACCTTCACTGTGGTTGGCCTCCAGTTCCTGATTACGCCGCCCGAGGAAACCACCATCTCTGAGGACGGTAGGGCCATCTTCACTGGCATCGGTCTGCCAGGTAAGACCGTCATCGTCACTATCGCCGGCAACACCGTGAACAACACCGTAGTCGGCGAGGACTCGACATGGTCGCTTGGAATCCCTGCCTCAAGGATAGATGGAACTGCGACTCCCGTGTTCAAGTACGGAGGAAGCGAGTACTCCGGTGCCAGCATCACCATCTCTGGCTCCGGCGGAGGGGGTATGGGAATGGGTTCGATTATCATCATCGTTCTTGTCCTGATTGCGGTCATTGGCGGACTGGTTTACTTCTTCGTCGAGTTCGAGGAAGAAGAGGACGAGCAGTTAGATGGAACTTCTGAGGCCAAGCAGGATAGCGATGAGGAAGAGGATACCTACGCCTGGGCTAAGGAGGCTGGAATTAGAGAGGAACCTGAGAAGGAAACACCGCGCTTTGCGTCGCGCTTACAGAAGCACGATGACCACCCCGGGTGGCTGTGGGACCCAGATAATGAGGAATGGGTCCCTGACCCCACCCATTCTGACGCATGAATCAGTCCCGCTCGCCACTCGACAACATTCTTGAGTGGACGATTGCGCTTAGCGAATGTGACAACCATGGCAGTGCTCCGTCCCGGGGTTCAGGAACGCATTTTGCTGCATCTGAGAGACTATGTCGACCACGCTGACAAAGTCGAAGTTCCGTTCGCCCTCTCACAGATGGGTATCGCAAACGCTGTCGCTATCGCCCGCTCCAACGTACCGCGAGCGATTGCAGGGATGAGGGAGCAGGGGCACCTGATTGAGAGGCAGGCCCATGTCACGGGAGTATCGCGCAAGAGGAAGGCCTACTTCCTGACTGAAGAGGGTGCCAACATTGCTAACGATATCTGGGCTAAAGTCAGCACTCAACTGGTCCGCCTTGTTCACCCCGACGGGCGCTCAGAGACTCTCGAGCTTGCCCAGGCGCTGGAGTCTACTGATCTCCCTTTGAGACATGTCGATTTCCTCAGGTACCTCGACGATACCGGGTCCGTGGACCTCTCGACCCTGTCGGCCGAATTGATAGAGAGGGACCTGTCAAAGCACATCGAGAAGCAGCTCGTGACTTCACTCAACGACTTGCCGAGAATACGGCGCTTCTTCGGCCGAGAGGCAGAGATCGACAGCATGGTCGCTCTGCTTGAGGGCCACTCCAGCTCCATTCTGATTCCCGGCATAGCCGGCATAGGGAAGACTGCTCTGGCAGGGAAGTTGCTGGAGCGCTTCACTCATCAGAGGAACTTGCTGTATCACAGATGCCAGGACTGGGAGGGTTCACGAGCCTTCTTCGAGGCGATCTCGGAGTGGCTGTCAGCACTTGGCCACAACGACCTGTCAGACTACCTCGCAGTCACCCCGGTACCCCAGGCTTCAATGGCGGTGAACCTGATTGTTGAAGGATTACAGGACTCCCCAGCCCTAATCGTCATCGATGACTTGCACAAGGTTGGCGATGAGACTCTAATTTCGGCTTTGAGAGCCCTAGCCCTCAGGATACCTGAACTCGACAGCGCGGGTTTAGTGATGTTCTCCCGCTCCTTCAGAATGGTGGTGCCTGAGACAGACTCCTCAGGTAGGATAGTCACTTTAGTAATGCCTCTCGAAGGACTTGATCAGGAGTCCAGTCGGCAGATTCTAACTGCTATGCCTAACCTCGAGATGACCCAGTTTCTGCATATCTATACTCTGTCCAGAGGGCACCCTCTAGTCCTCGAGCTAATCAACAGGGGAAGCGTTGGAGAGACCTTCCACGCTACTCTGGAGGCTTTCGTTGAACAGGAGATATTCAGTCGACTGTCTGGCCCGGAGAAGCGCCTCCTAGGCGCTATAGCTGTGTTTCGCGAGCCGATGCCACTAGAGGCTATCAGTGACATCGACGCAGAGACAGATTTGCTCGACGGATTAGTAGAGAAGGGACTCGCTCGCCAGGCCGATAGTGAAAACTACGACGTTCACGACCTAGTTCGCGAGTTTCTGACCCGGTCTATGGATGAGTCGTTGCGTCAGGAGCTGCACTCCAATGCGAAGTTGTGGTACCAGGCCCGTCACGGAGTAGCAGCAGAGCGGATAGAGTTCATCCACCACCTAAACGAGTCGGGCGATACCGAAGGGCTCGCCGAGGTACTCTCCTCCGAGGGGCACAGTCTAGTCAGAGCGGGACATACCGAACTGCTAGGCATCCTCAGACCACTCGAGGGTCAGAGCTTCGACCCCCCGAGCTGGTGCATCATCAGGGAGCTGCGTGGAGACATCCTGTCAATGCAAGGTCGCTGGGACGAGGCCGAGGCCGAGTACAAGGCGGCTATACCGCTAGCCCGCAAGCACAAAATGCCACACGAACTCGCCAGACTACTATCTGCCAGAGCGGATATCGCGGTTAAGCGCGGTGCCATGGACGACGCCCTTGAGATGCACCGGAAGTCGCTAGAGATTCAAATTCCCCTAAGGGACGCCGTGGGTGCGGCCCGCTCATACAACAACATGGGCTACATATACAGGCGCAGGAAGGACAATCGCCGCGCCTTAGAGGTCTATGGCAACGTCGAAGAACTACTCAAACAAGAGGATAATCCGGAACTGTGCGACGCTAGGATCCGTCTGGCTTCAGCCTTCCTTGAGATGGGTGAGATGGATCGAGCCAGGGATCACGCCATGACTGCCTTCGAGGAGACTGAGGGCCAGATGGACATTGTCCACGCCAGAGCGAGAGCGGTAATAGGGAGGTATTATGCCAAAGCCAAGGAGAACGAACTCGCCATGCAGTACTACTCCGGGGCCTTAGACATACTGTCCGACCATACCGACCCTCACAGCGCCGTCGAGGTCGCGATGTTGCTCGGACAGGTTCTGAGTGACGCCGGACGCAAGGAAGAGGCCGCCGAGCACTATATCGACGCCATGGTGTTGGCCGAAGCCAACGATTTCAGGATGCTGCAAGGGGAGTTGCTGGCGCGTTTGGGAGAGGTCGAGAGTGACCGCTCACAGAAGATGGATTACCTACAACGTTCGCTGACTGTGTTCAGGGATCTTGGCGCAGTGGACAGGATGCTAGAGGTTCAGGCATCGGTGCATCTAGCAGTGATGGGTAACTAAGTCAGACTGCTGATTTTCTCCGACTCAGTCTGACCGAGCCAGTTGCTGAATTCCGGGCCTTGCTGCTTGGAGATTGAGAGGCTGCCTGAATAGTGCTCACCGATGTGCATCAACACCTCGCTCTCAGCGATATGCGGGGCATTGTTCTTCTCAGACAGATGGCATAGCACGATACTGTCCAGAACCCCACTGAGCACCTCCGCGAGGACTTCTCCAGTCTGCGTGTTCGAAAGGTGTCCTCCTCTGCCCGAAATTCGCCTCTTGAGGGACTCGGGATACGGGCCTCTCATCAGACGTTTGTGATCATAGTTCGCCTCGATGGAGATGTGACTGCATCCCGAGAGATGCTTCTTCAGCTCGACTGTGGGTTCTCCGAGGTCGGTGACGATTGCGGCCCTGCGGCCGTCGCCGTTGGTTGCGATGACTGCGACATTATCGGCATCATCGTGAGGAACTGGTACCGAAAGTAGGCTGAGGTCCTCGGAGATACCTATTCTGTCTAGATGGCCGAAGGTCCGGCACTCCGATATCGGCTGCCAACCCATCTTGGTAGCAGTACCCAGAGTAGCGTGTAGCTCAGCCTCCCACTTTTCCGAAGCGCGCTTGGCAGAATTTGAGTGATCGGAGTGATGATGGGTCACCAGAATCGCGTCTATCGATTGTGGCTCGACACCAGCAAGTAGCAGTCTGCCCTCCATCTGTCGCAGTGAGAATCCACAATCCACTAGAACCCGGGTCTCGCCCGAACTGAGCAGCGTCGAATTACCCCTGCTGCCCGAACCGAGGTGAGTTATCTCCATGCCCATCGCAATCAAAGTTATTCGGCTCAACACCCCCCTTGAAGGAATCCATCCCACTCTGGTCATCAGGCCGGTTTCATCCTACCGACGGCTATGCCGTCGTCAACGAAGCACCTCGATGTGTCCGAACGACGCTCCATCATCATCATAAGTCAACGAACGGCGCTAAAAATCCCATACAGAGGTTATACCGTGCGCCGCAAGCAGACAGCGCTACTGATTACACTGCTTCTTCTCAGCAGTCTGGCCTTCGTCTCACAGACCCGCCCCCAGTCATCGGTCTCTTCGACTGACCCCATCACGGCCGACAGAGGAGGCCCTCCAGTTACTGACGAGGACGGTGACCGAATCCCCGATCTGCACGAGTCAATATTTGGAGATGTCAGACTGATTGAAGACAGCACAGGAATAGTCTCGGTCAACGGCCTCAATCCTATGAATGCTACCGACAACATGTCCGATCACGACAATGACGGGGCTAGTGCTCTACTCGAATTTTGTTGGCCCTATACTCTGGACACCTGCTTCGATAGACTGTCGTTGACAGGTAAGCCCCCTCAGTTCACAGAATCTGGATTGAGAGAGTACCTCGACCCAAGGGTTGCTGATACGGACGGTGACGGGCTTCCTGACGGGTACGAGATCTATATGTGCACTGAAGGTGGACTTGGCTATCAGAACGCCACTAACGCATGGCAGTGCCTCTGGTTCGATCCACTCGACCCCTCAGACTCAACCGAGGATATCGACAAGTGCGATGACTATAGTTTCGGCTGTGGCGACGGCTTCGACGTCGACAGGGACGGCTACATAGACATCGGTGAGCGCTATACGAACTCCGAAGAGTACCTGTATGGTACTCCAGACGACTGGCTTACCGAGCGGGACGGTCTGTGGTGTGCTGGCAAAATTCCGGGCTTGACTGACGACTCCTGCCAGACTGAGATTGCTAGAGCCACTGGTGACAACGGCTGGCTCGGCAGTGATCCAACTGAGTCCGACTCCGATTACTACACTTGGTCAGAGGTGATAGCGATAGGACTGGCAGTCCCCGGTGATGGCATCCCCGATGGATGGGAGGTTCACTACGGCTTGGACCCACGCAACTCCAGTGATGCTATCGAGGACACTGATTTCGACGGGTGGGACCTTGACAGAGACGGTTTCATCATACCCGATATCTCAACCTCCACAGCACACTGGGGTGAGGCATTCAGCAATTACGAGGAGTACATGATACACCACGATGACGGGGCGTGGGTGACTCCCGGGCTCAGAGGAATCTCATCCTCCGAAAGCGACTCAGATGTAGTTTCCTTTGACCAGAGTACTAGTCCCGGATTGGTTGATGGGGCCGTACACACTGTGCTGGCTGATTCAGCGAGAGATAGACTGCTGGTAGGCTCGAAATATGGCATTTCCGTAATCGACCCGTTCGAGGGCACCTCGACTCTCTACGAGCTTCCTTCGGGGATGCTGATGTACACGATGATCAGGTGGTCTCCAGGGGACTCGGACTTCCTCATCATAGGTTCCAACCTAGGGCTACATTCGATTACCCTCGAAACCGGACTCCCTTTGATGGACTCAATGTCTGAGACGAGAATAGGGCCGGTCGAGGGCATCTATTCTTTGGATACGGGGAGTGGCAACCTCGACCTCATTCTATTCGGCAACGACTCCGCTTGGACAGCCACTGTCAGCGAGCAGGGAGACGTCGCTGACGCTACGGTGAGCGAGCCGGTGTTCAACGAAGTAATGACAGAAATGCTGACTGCCTCCGAGACCGAAGTCCTCGCCGCGCTACACGTCCCCATGTTCGGCAGGGGACCACTCCTGCTGATTGGCACCGATGCCGGATTAATTGCATGGAACACCACAGACGGCTCCACTTCGGTCGGCGACCCTTGGTGGGTCTTCGACCGCGAGAATGCCGAGGACTTCGTTCAGAGGGCCGACCTGCTTAACGTGTCCAAATCCGCAGTGGTCAACGCACTGGTCACAGCCGGTCCACTCGATGCCCTAGGCAACGCCGAGGAGGTCACAGGAGTATGGGTAGGGACTGCTGGCGGACTGCATCTGCTCAATCTCCAACTTCTTGTGCAGATGCCCCGCACGGCCTTCGATTCAGACAGGATGTACAATATTGAAAGGTGGGCCGAAGGGGCCAATGACATCCATTCCATTCTTCCATTGGACGGAAAGATTGTGATTGGGTCTCGCGATGGCACATGGTGCCTTGAGGGTGGCCACTCCGGCGTATTGGGTCTCTATCTCAATCATACGAGGATTCCTGGGATGGCCACGTCACTCATTACTCTAGAGCACGGTACCAGTCTGTGGATCTTCGCCGGGATCTCTCCCGGACGATACATGAACATCATGCCAATCGATCCTACTTCCGCGGATTCCGACCTAGACGGTATGCCAGACGGCTGGGAATTCATCTACGGCCTCGA
>DAGM01000038.1:0-262 GCA_002495735.1 Euryarchaeota archaeon UBA54 | reverse complement strand
ATCGGGACTGGACCAACCTTGACGAGTACAGGTTCGTCTCAAACACCGAGGGTGGGTTCAACGGCACCGACCCCCGTGACATGGACACTGACGGAGACGGGCTGACCGATGGCGAGGAGTATTGGGGCTGGTTCGCCGAGTCGACCAACTTCGACTGCCACTATCTCAACGAAGAGTATCTCTGCGACGAAGAGACTGGAGAACTGGCAGAGCAGGTTCACTTCGAGGGCTGGCTCGGTTCGGGAGCCGGAGGTGGCACCGA
>DAGM01000031.1:29691-31709 GCA_002495735.1 Euryarchaeota archaeon UBA54 | reverse complement strand
TGGCGCCTTCGCAACAGGTGGTCCTCTCAGGATGACAGGATTTTACCCCTACCCTGAGAGTACCCCACACCTCACCCGGTCCCAAGTCTGGCCGTGCTCGCAGAATTCAAGACGTTGAGCGCCTTGATTTACCCACGAATGTACCAAACCGGCTACGGACGTTTTAGGCCCAATAAAAGCGACTACCACTTGAGGCGCCGGTATTACCGCGGCGGCTGGCACCGTCCTTACCCACCCCTTATTCCAAGACCTTTGAAGAGTCAAGAAAAGCATCGGTCTTACCCGATGCACTTGGAGTTCCCTGGTCACGATTTCTCGCATTGCCAAGTTTTCGCGCCTGCTGCACCCCGTAGGGTCTGGATTCGTGTCTCAGAATCCATCTCCGGGCGATGTCTCCCAACACCCGTACGCGTAGATGGCTAGAGGGTACATTACACCCCCTACAACCTGATACGCCGCAGGCCCATCCTATGCCGCCGGAGCTTTCATCCACCCACCGTTCCAGGCGTGGTGAACTATGGGGTATTATTCTCAGTTTCCCGAGGTTATCCCCCAGCATAGGGCAGGTTACCCACGTGTTACTGAGCGGTACGCCGAGTCCCTAAGACTCGCGACTCGCATGGCTTAATCGAACTCCAATAGCGGTAGCCTCCGGCAGGATCAACCGGATTTCGCGTGAGCGGAATCTCACTGATCCTTGCAGAGTTATTTATCACAAGTTGTCACTAATTGGTTAATTGGCGCAGATGCACTTCATTCATTGAAATGTAAATTTATCTGCTTCTTGCACCCCCTGTATCGGGGGCCAAGTCATAATTGTGGTTAACCTCCTCAACCACGAACTAGTTCGTGGCCGCACTTCCTCGGCGGCGCCATACCTGAAGGAGGATATCATCGCACTAGGTGCTCAATCTCCAACGCCGGTTTGACGCAGCGTCCCGCCGACCGTCCTACGGTATTTCAACATGACGAGAGGGGCTGAGAGGGCATCGCAGAGCAGTATGGCGATTATCGACTCAGTCGGCTCCGAAGAACTCGCGGAGAACAGGATGCATTTCCATGGCCTGCTCCTTCTGGATCTGCTCGTATGTTCGCAGGATTATGCCTACGGCTAGGAGCAGTCCGGTGCCAGTTGCATTACCCACAGTCCCGAGCAGGTCAGCGCCGGATGCGAGTAGCCCGACGAAGGCACCAGAGAACAGAGTAACGGGTGGGATATAGCGCTGGAGGATACGTTCGAGGACGACGGGGTTCTTGCGGAATCCTGGAATCTGCATGCCGGTACGCTCAATCTGCTTGGCGACATCTTTGGCCCCCATGTTAGTGGTCTCAATCCAGAACTTTGCGAACACAGTAGAGCCGGCGGTCATGAAGAAGACGTATGTGAAGACGTGAATCATAATCTGGGGCAGACTATGACCGTAGGCGTCGCCTGTTTGATTGAGCAGTGGCATCAGCCAGTCTCCTACTCCATTGACCATTGATGAGTACCATGCGAAGCCGTCAGTCGGAGTGGTAGCACCGGGCTCATAGGCTCCGAACCAGTGTGCCCTGCTCCCCCATCCCTGACTACCTAATATCGGAACTGTGGAGAGCACTGGGTGGCTCCAGAAGAGAAGAGTGAACATGTTGACGTTGGCTAGAAGAGCGGCCATCAGAATGACCGGTATGTTGCTCGCGTAGACAAGTCGAATCGGGTACTGCCCCCTGTGGCCGCGGACCTTGCCGTGGGTAAGTGGTAGTTCGAGCTTGCTAGATTCGGCGTACGCCACCACTAGGAAGACAAGAATCGAAGATGCGAGAGCAGCGACCGGATTGGCGTGATTTAGAAGCATCAACTCGAAACCATTCTGAGACACTAGTTCGGAGTTGGTCGCAGTTCTCAGAGTGTAGAAGATCATTGGCAGAGCACCCGAAGGCGGGTTATCGATACTCAGTGGAGAACCTTGGACTACAGGCAATGGAGACAGTGTTCCGACGAACGTCGACTGCGCAACACCTGCGGCAATGAACAGTGA
>DAGM01000031.1:29082-29289 GCA_002495735.1 Euryarchaeota archaeon UBA54 | reverse complement strand
GAACAGTTGCGAGACGATGATGGCGTTAGCCCATCCGAGTCCGTACTGCCCGATGACGCTCTCACTAGGGTCTAGGAAGCCATAGACCTGGGGGATTGATTCGACAGGAATCATAAACAGGACGAGGAGCTTCTGGACACCTTGGTACAGTTGCTTGTCGCTCGAGTCCTGCAGGTCGAGTTGGATAATCTTGGCTCCAGCGAATAG
>DAGM01000031.1:20497-28701 GCA_002495735.1 Euryarchaeota archaeon UBA54 | reverse complement strand
CCGGAGGCGCCGGCCATGATGGCGCGGAACGACGAGAAGATGTCGAGTGTCGAGTCCGAGAGCCCGTAAATCATCACGTTGGTCATCATGAAGTAGATGATGAGTACCAGAACGGTGGTCCACATCTTCTGGTTGAATCTGACGTGCCCCTCGGGCTTGGTGATGCTTGGGTAAACATCTACTAGTCTCGATAGTGCATACAATCTGCTTGACTCAGAGCCAGAGTACAGCAGAATTGACATGGCCCCGGCAGCCCCTAGGCCGAGCAGGGCCACACCGACCAGCAGATATCCAACTGCAGCCGGGTCTATCCAGCCCCAATAGGCGAGACTGAGTACGAAGACGAGCCAGATTAGTCCCTTGAGAGACTTGCCCAGAAACGGGATTTCCCTGATATTCTCAGGGAGATCCCTCATAGTCGACCACATCACAAAGCCGACGTAAGGGAAGGAGATGAGGAACATCTTCAGAGCACGCGATTGCTCGTCGACCGAACCGTCGAGCAAGTCGTCTCTGAGCCAGTAGAACAGAGCGCCCCAGTAAATGATGGCCATGATGGCAAAGCCAATCGGTTTTGGTCGGCGCTCAACCATCGGGCTCACTCCTCTTCCCACTCGTCCCCGCCGACAGTGACGGATCCGCCGGCTGCCTCGACCTTCTCTATGGCGCGCGCGCTGGCCTCTGCGACGGTGATGTGGATGGCGCGGTCGATTCGACCTTTGCCGAGGAGCTTGTCGTAACCCATCTCGCCGAGATTGATGGAATCGCCATCAGCGAGAGTTTGAACTTCCTGCATGTTGATCGATATGTTCACGTTGCGCAGGCTAGGGTGGCGGTTGAAGCCGTGCATCCCCCAGTGTCCGGGCATGTACTTCAATCGGGTCATCAGTCTGTGCTTGTTGATTCCGGCGTTGCCGCGGCCGCCTCTCTTACCGGCACCCCGGCCAGCCTTCTTGCCACGGCCGTGGTAGCGGCTTCGACCTCGGAACTTGTTTGTTCGTGAAACCATGTTAATCCCTCAAATCATCCTTCCGACTAGGTCGGTTATTGCCTCGCCCCTGAAGCCCAGCGCGCCGCCTGCGACGTAGCTGCGCTTGATGCCGCCCCATCCCTTGGTGCCCCTCGGTGGGTGCAGTCGGAAGACGGGTTTCATTCCCTCAACATCGCTGGTTCGCGCATCGCCAGATGCGATGGCTTTCGAAAGTGCCCCAATGGTCGAGAACTTGCTGCCGGACTTGATGACTGCATTGGTGACTGGTTTGTCGCCAATCATGCGACCTCGCTCTGAAATCAGGCTGGAAACTGTGTCTGCGTCGACCTCTCCCCAGGTCACGTAGTCCTTGGCCTTGTGCAGCATCCCGGCATAAGCTGGGGTGTCAGGTATCAGGACGGCGTGGTTGACCCTAGTCAGGTTGAGCATTGACATGGTGTCGCGAATCTTCGGCTTGACACCGCGATCGCTGCGAGCGCGGATTACTAAGAAAGTCATCTGATAGTCCTCCCTTCAGTAATGTTGAGTCGGAGACGATCTGCCTCAGTGATTCGAGTGCGGTTGAGTTCGACCAGTGCGTTGTATGTGGCGCGGGCGAAGTTGATGGTGGTGCGGGTTTGGCCGGAGGAGCGTGACCAGACGTCGGTGATGCCAGCGAGGTTGAGGACCCTGCGACCGTAGTCTCCGATGACCAGTCCCTTCCCTGCGGGTGCGGGCATGAGTGTGATTCGAGTGGAGCCAGAGTGGCCGGTCACCTTGAACGGGACGCTCGTGCCGGGGCCTTCTGAGGACTCCCACGAACCATTGCCACGCATCACAGTGATGAGATTGAGCTTGGCCTTGTCGATAGACTTGCGGATGGTGCCCGCCACTTCCTTACCCTTGCAGACCGATATTCCGACGTAACCGTCTCCATTGCCGACCGCGCACAGAACATTGAATCTCACTCTGCGACCCGAGTCAGTCATTCTCTGAATCATGTTGACTGAGAGTACGTCGTCAGTAAGATCAGGGAGGAGTGCGTCCACAATCTCGACCTCGCGTACCGGCAGACCGGTATCCAAGGCCTGCTCGTAGGTGTAGACCTGTCCGCTCGCAACCATGCGGCCGAGACGAGTGCGAGGCTCCCATGCCCTGAGTGCAGCCAATGGGTCGGGACCCCGGCGACGGCGATCGTTCTCCTTTTCCACCACGGGAGCTAGGGCCATGGCCAAGCCAGGAGCTAGGTTGGCTGGTTCCTCAGCAGGTTCTTCGGTAGGTTCCTCTGTGGGTTGCTCAACCATTTTTTCGCTCATACTATGCCCCCTCTATCGCTTTCTTCGCCGCTTCGACCGCCGTAGCAATTGAATCGTCGATGTGAGTTCCATTGATTCTGTCATCATCCGGCAAAATGGACTCGCCGTGCGGCACTTCCAATCCTGCGTCCACCATTCCCCTGAGGGCAGCGAATATGCGACTACCTGGAGATGATGCTGCAAGACCGATGTCGAGTATGGCGCTGTCGTGACCTGCGGCGATAGCCGACTTGGCCAGAGCGTATCCGGCGACGTAACAAGCCGGTACTGATTTTCTCGAAGCGCCAGCGGGCCAGCCGTACTTGGCCAGCGTATTGCCGGTGACCGAGGCGAGGATGTTGTCACCATCCATCCTGAACTCGGCCAACTGGCAGGTCACCTGAGTGTTAGATACCCTGACAACCGCCCTAGGCACGCCACCTCTGAGCATTCTCATGCGGCGCCTGTAGTCGGTTCTCCCGTTGCGTCGGCGCTTGAAGCGCAGCCTCTGGCTCTTTCCATGGGCCATCACTCATCACCTCCCAAAGCTATGCCGTCGAGTTCGATGTTGGATCGCATGTGCGCGATTGATCTGTACGAACCTCCCTTCGACTTGCGGTAGTAGTAACGGTACTGAGACGGGTTCAACTCCTCACTGGAACGGAGGCCCTTGAGTTCCCTGCGCTGAGCCCGAATCAGACTCATCCAGCGCTGCTTCTTAGGATAGCGTGCGTTGGCACTGCCCTTGCGTGAGCCGTGCCCCTTGCGGCGGCCCTTCGACTTCTGAGTTGCAGTCTTGCGGGCTCGTACGCGGCTGGTCCCCTTGATTGGCTTGGCCTTGATCAGGCCCTCCTCAATGAGTTCGCGGATGTCGTCCTTCTGGACAGCGCTGGAAACCTCTTCGAGGTAGTCCGGATGGATCCAGACGCGGTGGACCCCTACTTCCCTGCCTTCCTTCCTCGAGAGTATCTGAGCGGCCATCCGCTTCTGGTTGGTAATCATCATTGCAAGTCCCCCTTGCGCTCGAAGCGCCTCCGGTTTAGCACCCTGAGGCCGAGGTCGTCGGCGCGGTCGTGAATCTGAGCCCGTTTCCTGTTGCCGACCCTTGAGCCAATACGGACTGCCTGACGCTCAGGGTCGATGCCGTCAAGATCCGCTGGCTTGTGGGCCATGACCTCTTCGAAGCCTGATGGGTGCAGGCCCCTGACTGAAGCAATCTTGCGGTATCCGACCCTAGCCATGGGGGAGCGGTACTTGCGGTTGACTCGTTGGCTGGACTGCATGCCCTTAGGCTTCCTCCAACCGGTCTTCGCGAGCCTTCTGTAACGGAACCATTCCTGCCTCCTGAATGCAGGCTGCTTCTTCTTCTGAGCTTTCAGCACCTCAATGTCAGCAATGGTAGAGTCGTCGAGAACTGGCTTCTGCCGGGCGACGTGGAAGTCGTCCCACTCGTCATCAAAGAAATCGTCATCGTCATCGTCATCGAAGTCGTCGTCCTCCCCCATCTCCTCCTCGGGGGCTTCTTCGGCTTCAGGAGTGTTGTCATCCTCGGCCAGTCTGGCAACCAACTCAGCCTTCTTGCCAGATACTGGCAACTCGCGCTCGCGCAGGAAGTCCTTGAGTTGGGCAACGGTGAATTCCTCGTAGTCCGTATCCATGTTATCATGCTCCCTTCGAGACGATATAGATGCCGTCCTGGAATACTCGTCTGTCTCGCTTCTTGATCTTGCAAGCGCTCTCGATGTTAGCCGATGTCTGGCCGACTTTCTCGCGGTCAGCGCCTCTCACAACTACGTCGGTCTTGTTCTCCACTCTGACCTCCACTTCGGCGGGACTCCACGGCAACTTGGCCACGCGAGGGACCTTTTCACCGAACAGGTTGTTGATTGTGAGTTGCTTGCCTTCTACCTTGAGGTTCATCGGGAAGTGACTGAACACTGCCTTGAGACGGTATTCGAAGCCCTCGTCGATGCCATGTGTCATGTTGCGCAGGTGCGCGGCCCAAGTACCGGCGATTGCCTTCTCGGAGCGACGTGGCAGATTGACGAATATCTCGAGTCCTCCCTCGACTTCCCTGACCTCCACCTTGGGGTGCCTGAACTCGCGTGATAGCGATTGGCCGTCCTTCGAGACGGTTACCGTATCTCCTTCGATGCTCGCACTAGCACCCTCTGGGAGTGCGATGGAATGCGATATGTGGTCTAGCTTCGGCATTCTAATCCCTCCTTCAAAAAATGTATGCGAGAAGTCGTCCGCCGACCCTCTCTTTCTTGGCTTCATAGTGGTTCATGACGCCTTGATTGGTAGTCAGAATAAGTAGGCCGAGGTCGCGAGCGGGTAGGTACCTCGACTCCCACTTATCGAAGTCGGACCGCTTGACGGAGTGCCTCGGCTTGATTACGCCGCAGCGGTTTATGGCTCCGATAAGCTCAACACGGAAAGAGCCGCCACGGCCGTTGTCTATCCTCTCGTACTCACCGATGTAATCGGAAGACTGCATGATGGACAACAGGTTGCCCAGCATCTTGCTGGCCGGATTAACAGTCACTTCGTAGTGACCGGCTTGCTCGGCATTGAATATTCGCGTGAACGCATCACTTAGGGGGTCAAACTGCATTTTTTTCACCTCACGAGTATTTCTTGAATCCTATTTCGGGGGCTACATCTCGGAAGCACTGCCTGCACAGCCTGAGGCCATGTCGGCGGATCATTCCCCGCTTGCGGCCGCAGCGTCGGCAGCCGTTAGAACGCCCTATCTCCTTACCGTGATCGCGCGCCATCCTTCTCACTCCTCCACTATCTCGAGTTCATAGGACTCTTGGAACCACTGCTTGCTCTCCTCACGGCCGACCCTGTGCGTGAGGCCGACCTTCGAGCTTCTCTGGCGGCGTCGCGAGACCCTGTGCCCGGGCCTCTCAAGAACGATGTTCACATCCATTCCAAAGATGCCGATATCTGGATCGTACTTCTGCTTCGGGAAGTCAGTGTAGTCCGAGATTCCGAAGGAGAGGTTGCCTTGAGTGTCGAAGTTGTAGGCTGGCAGAGTGTTCTGGCGGACCCAGAATGCATCCTTGAGGAACTTCTTGATTTCCTCCTCGCCACGGATGGTGACTTTGCATCCGATTGGAGAACCTCTGCGTGTGCCGAGATCGCGGTTGGTCTGAGTAGCCAAGGTGCGCACGGGCTTCATGCCAGTGAGGACCTCGAGGACCCTTTCGGCGAGTTGCAGCCTCTGGCCTCCCTCGCCGACACCGATGTTGATGGTTACTTTGATGATGGACGGAACCAGCATGGCATTACCCTCCTTGCTCATGATTCAGCCCCCGGGATGTCTGACTCAGAGCCGATAACGAAGACATAGTCTGCAATGGTCAGGAAATCGTCGAACTGGACCTCGTTCGCCTTGGAAGAGCGCTTGACGTCGTGTCCACGAACTGTAGCAATCTCGCCGGTGTGACTGCCGCCCGTCATGTATGACTGAGCGCCTTCAGTGAATGGAAGATGAGAGGTAATCTGCTGTTCCGGAAGAGAGATGATGACACTGTCGCCGCTCTTGTAGGCCGAGGCATCATCCATCAGCAGGTTCCTGCCATCGTGCAGGTGCAACTGTGTCTTCGCACCTCGAATAGTAGTTTTACCGGTTACACGGCAAATCTTGCTGCCGGCTGCATTCTTTGGGATAGGGCGATAGCGCAGTTTGCCGTTGGTGTCGAGTACACAGCGGAAGTTCTTCTCACCTACCGATAGAACGTCCATCAGACCGACTCCTCGACCGTCGTCAGTCTCGATGCGACCATCCACCATGACTTGGCGAGAGTGCAGGATATGCTTGGCCTCACGTCGAGTGTGTGCGACACCGAGGACGTCGCGCAGGACGAGGGCGAGGGGCATACAGTTCTCGATGGAGTGTCCGCCGGCATTGGGTTTCTGCACCCAAATGGAGGACTTGCGAGGCAGAGGCCAGCTGCGTGGCATGACTAGGCGCTTGATGTGGCTCCTACTCATCGGTGTCACCTCCTGACCTCTCCATCAGCCTCTTGATTCTCAACGGATCGCCCTCGAACAGAGAGGTTACTATGAGATTGGAGGGCCTGATTGGCACACCCTCCTCCTTGCCATCAGCAGTGGAAGAGGTGATTCCATCGACGAATATCATTCCTCTCTCGGTATCCACACCGGCCACCTTGGCCTTGATTCCGGCGCGGCCCCTAGATTGCCCCAGGCGCTTGCCGCTTGAGTCTGGCTTGACGCTGTTCGGATTGCCAAAGTCGCCGCGTACTACCTCGACCTCGTCACCCACTCGCACAGTGACGGTTCGGATGGCCCGCAGTTCGGGATCATCAGTCAGCAGGCGAGCCCGTAGTCGCTTGCGCTGGACATGCAAGGCGGCCTTGCGGCTTGTTCGGCGCTGTTTTCCGGGATTCTTGCTCACCATTCTTCTCACCTCACACTATCTGCTTCGCAGTGGCGGCTATCCGGGGCCACCGTTCTGCCGCCTCTCGGCTCACAGGACCTTTGATATCGGAGCCTTGCACCTCACCGCGCCTGTTCGTAATAACGCATGCGTTGTCTTCGAACTGGACCCAAGTTCCGTCGACGCGCCTGAACGGGCGCGCCTGTCGAACGATGACGGCATCGAATATCTGACGGCGTGTCTCGGGTGTACCGCGCCTTACAGTGACGCGAATCATGTCGCCCACTCCGGCAGCGGGATAGCGGCGTGCCACGCCGCCCTTCTTCAGAACGGTAATCAGTTGCACGACCTTCGCGCCAGTATTGTCCACGCAATCGAGACGTGCCTGCGTAGGCAGGCCCGCTGTGACGCGTCCGGCTATTCCCCTCATTCGGACTCCTCCTTCTCAATGACGCAGAAATTGACGGTCTTCGACAGTGGCCTGCACTCCATGATGCGGACCTTGTCGCCCCTACTAACGCCGCCTATGCAAGTAGGCAGGTGGGCGGCGTAGCGTCGAGTGCGCTTCTCATAGCGCTCGTACTTCTTCATGTAGCGCGAGGTCTCCCTCTCGACTACGATGGAATCGGTCATCCCCGATGTGGACACGATGCACTCGATGATCTGGCCGCGCACTCTCAGACTGCCGTAGAAGGGGCAGTTGTCATTGCCGTCCCACTCTCCCTCGGGAGTTCTGACGTCTACACCGATATCTCTCATCTCAGCGCCCCCTGTACCTGCGGTTGATTCGATCCTCGGGGCGTTGTGTTACGGCTGAGCCGTCGATAACCTCCCCGGAGTCGATGGTGAATGTGATGACATCCTTCGCGAGTCGGACGCGGCCGTTCTCGGTAAGGACGCGTATGGTCCTGCGGGTCTCGTCTAATACGGTACCTCTGAGACCGACTAGAGAAGGGTCTGGCGAATCGACCACCGTGATGGTGCGGGATAACCATGGCATGTGCATCAAATCCCCCATCTATCGCACCTCCACCTGATAGCCGTTCTGCTCGAGTACCTTGGCGGCCCTCTTCTTGTGATCTCCCTGCAGTTCTATGGTTCGTCCCTTGACGGTGCCGCCGCTCGCGCACGCGCCCTTGAGAATCTTGGCGAGTTGGCCCAGATCGATGGCAGTGTCCTCTATTCCCTCGACGATTGTGACCATTTTTCCGTACCTCCTCCTTACTACTGAAATTGTCGCCTTCTGCTGTTCCTTCGCTATTTCTTGACATATGCACAATTCATCCGGTAGTCCACATAAGTTGCATATTCCAGCCATCTACCCTACTCCTGCTTCTGCTTGATACGAGTCATCATCCGCGCTATGCTCCTACGCGTCTGTTTGTATGCTCCTGAGTTTGATACTGAGCCCCCCAGAGCTAGTTGAGCGCGAAGCTGCAGCATCTCCTCGCGGAGTTCCTCCAGCATTTCCTCTCGCTGCTCGGGACTCATCGTCTCGATATCCCTTGATCTGATGTGCGACATT
>DAGM01000031.1:8478-20141 GCA_002495735.1 Euryarchaeota archaeon UBA54 | reverse complement strand
ATCATGTCGACAACCGAATCGACCACACCCTCGGCGTCGGCCTTGGGCTCCTCGGGGACGGCAGACAGTTCCTCGTCGGCCTCCTCGTCGGAGACTTCGAAAACGGCGACCTCGGCCAGAGGCGGCAGGCCTGAGTCAGCGCGCTCGGTGATGATTATCTCGTGTGGGAGTTTGGCATCGGGCCGCATTATCCTAACTGTGCAGCCAATCGTACCCAGCTTCTTGACAGCGGTCGAAAAGCCGATATCCATGAACTCAAGGGCAGTCTCGCCGCAGAACTTGATGTGGCCCTGCTGGAACTTCTCGACTCGGTGACGGGCACCTGTGATTTTGCCACTGAGGACGACTAGGCAGCCACGCGCGCCTGCGTCCATTATCTGCTGAGCCGTGCCATGTCCAGCGCGGCGGAAGAACCAACCACGCTCAAGGGAGCTAGACAAACGGCTGGCCATTATCTGGGCGTTGAGGCGGGGCTCGGTGACCTCTTCGACGTCGAGGTGAGGGCGATCTAGGAAGAAGTCGTTCTTCAAGCGGGCGCTGAGTTCGTGGATGACCTTGCCTCGGCGACCGATTACGCGACCGACCTGTTCTGCTCGCAGGCTAATCTTGGTGCCATCTGGAGTGCGGTTGAAAGTCAGGCCACCAAAACCAGCGCGTTCGGTCTCCCTCAGCAGGTACTCGCGGACGAGCTGGCGCTCGACATTGCGGCCGATGAGGGTTCTGATGGTACTCTGCTGCCTCACATAATCACCTCAGAATACGTCCTCTCCCTCTCCGGCACCAAAGTGCTCGAGGAAGATTTCGAGATTGACTTGGTAGTGGTTGCTGGGCGTGGCACGACCCATAGCCCGAGGGCGCCAGTTGGTAGCAATCTGGCCGCGATGTGCGGCTACGTGTGTAATCGTCATATCCTCAGCATCGAGAGTGTCGAAGCGCTGACGCGCGTTGTCCATGGCGCTGTTGATGAGCTTGATGAATATCTTCGAGGCCTTGTTCGGGTACTTACCAGGGCCCATCTTGCCCTTGCGGTGCCCTGCCATCGTGTTGCCGCCGCGACCCCTACGGGAGCGACGGGTGTAGGGAATCGCTCGCTTCTTGGCGATGACGTCCTCGAGATACTCTACTGCGACTGCAGCGTTCATGCCGCGAATCGCCTTTGCGATGTGGTAGCAGTGCTTGTGGTGACAGTCTACGTTGACTGCGCGGGCGGTGACTAGGTTAGAGCCCTCCAGCAGCTGAGTGTATCCGGACTGTGGATCGCCTGTTTTCCTGCTCATCACTCTCACCTCACTTCAGCGCCACGTGCTGTGACGAACGGGTTGCTCCGACGCCGGGGCCGGTGTGCGTAACCGACTTGCGCGTGTGGGAGAACTCGCCCAGCGCGTGACCAATCATCTCTGGAACTATCTCGACTCTGACGAAGTCCTTGCCGTTGTGGATTCCGACTGTCGTCCCGACCATCTCGGGAAGGATGTACATGCTGCGGCAGTGGGTCTTGACGATCTTGCCGTCATTGGAGCGGATGCTTTCGAGTAGATTCTCGCACTCCAAATTGAGTCCGCGGGAGAGCGATCGCTTTGCGCGAGAGGGCATCAGAGTGGCTATGCAAGTGGCTTCCATGTCATCCTCAGGAGGGTACAGAGGCAACTCAAGGAGTTGTTCCATGTTGTACCCACGCCACAGGAACTCCTTCTTACGGCGCTCGGATATCATCGAGCGTCGCTTACGGGCCTGACGCCTCGCCAACTTGGGCGAGCGGAATACCTTCTTCGACCTGCGACGAGCCATTCTAATCAGTCTCCTGTTCTCGTACCCTTCCGCGTCCAGTCCGACGTGGTGCGATGTTTCCAACCTTCTTGCCCGGTGGGGCATTCCGGCTCACCGAGCTCGGGCCGTGCACGGCCTGGTGATTGCCACCGCCGTGGGGGTGATCGACCGGGTTCATCGCCACTCCGCTGACAGTTGGGTATGGTTTGCCGCGCGCCTTAGCGCGGTAGTGAGCAGCGCCAGCTTTCATCAGTGGCTTCTCAGACCTTCCATGGCCAGACAAAACGCCGATGGTAGCGCGGCAGTTCGCTGGCAGGTCCTTGATTCGACCACTCGGTAGACGTACGCGAACCCTGTCATCTATCCTCGCATCAAGAGTAGCGGAATTGCCTCCTGAACGAGCGAACTTGCCGCCGTCTCCAGGACGGGCTTCGATATTGCATATCGGAGTTCCCTCGGGAATCTGAGAGAGTTTGGTGACGTTGCCCGGCCTCAGGGGAACATTGTCGCCGAATGCTAGATTCTGCCCTATCGAGATACCTTCAGGAGCGGCGATGTGACCAATGCTGCCATCAGCGAACTTAATCTTGGCCAAAGGGGCGGTGTGAGCGGGACTGTGAACCAGATCCACCACCTCACCGATCTCATCATTGACACGAGGAATCTTGTTGGACGCGGGGAAGCGGTGACTCGAGACCTTGTTTTTGGGGCTCGAACCGCGGCGTTGTGAACGTGTGCGCTTACCCATATTCTCACCTCGTTCAGAACGCGCCTAGTTTGAGCGCGGCCTCCTCTGCATCGTAACCTTCGGCGAGACGCACGCTGGCGTGCTTGCCGGTCATCGTAAATTTGGTGTTCACCTTGCGAACCTTGACGTCGAACATCTGCTCGACGGACTCTCGAATCTGCTTCTTCGTTGCGTCCTTGTGTACAATGAACTCGATTCTGTTGTTGTTCTCCCTGTAACCGCTCTCCTCATCTGCGACGCGGCGTGCCTCGAGCGTCTTCTCGGTAATCCAAGGCATGATGATGATGTTATACGGGTCGGTCATCGAATCACTCCAGTTCCTCTATCGCAGCCTTTGTCCACACGGTCAGACGTCCGGAATCGCCACCGGGAGCTAAGTCCTCAGCGGACAGATCCTTGGTGACTACCGCATCTACACCCGGGACGTTTCGGGCCGCCTTGTGGAGGCCGTCTCGGTTGGAGACTACGAGTAGTATGCTCTTGGGAGTCCTGTACCGGCGACCTCTCATCTTGCCCTTTCCAGCACGGATGTTCCTACCGTTCTTTGCCCTCTCGAGGTCGGCCCCTAGGCCGAGGCCCTCCATCATGGCCACGAACTTGCGGGTTGAATACTGCAGAGGGATGGACTCAATCTCGTACTTCTCTTCCGAGTCGTTGCGCGACTCGACGTAGCCGTCGATGATTACCGGGAAGCGCACGCCAACGTCGAAACGATGACCGCGTGCGGCTACGGATTCGGCATCAACGGTAGCGGCGATGGCGGAGTCGCGAGCCATGCGGCGCTGCTTCGAGTTGACCTTCTGAGACCAGTCCTTTGCCACCAACGGGCCATGTGCCCTGCGACCACCTCGAGTGTGAGGGTTCTGGGCTCCGGTCCGCTGACCTGTCTTGCGCATGATTCTCGATACGCCGCGCCCCTTGCCCCACCACTCTACTGAGTGTTTCATACCTGGCTGTGGAGCCCTCTTGCCATCGTGCTCACGGTGGCCGTACGGCTGCCGGCGATTAGCCCGAGAAGCCAGTACTGTCGAGCGGATGAGATCCTCGCGGACATCGGAAGAGAATGCTGAGGGCAGAGTTATGCTCTTGCCGTCGTTGGCTTCCACGGAATAGTACTCAGCCAAAAGTCCAGCATCGAGCTCTTCCTGCTCTACCGAATTAACCAGATTGTAGGCCTTCATCTTCATGATATCAGACTCCCTGCTTGCTCGAAGTGCTCACATAAGTGATGTCGACCTCGGGCTTGGCCGGCCTTGGGCGAATGGCATCTCGGAACCTCAGTATTCGCTTGGAGGGGCCGGGTAGACTGCCCTGGATAATCATGTACGGGTTGGTGACCTCGCCATAGTTGAGGAAACCGCCAGCGGGAGTGATATCAGACTCCTCCGGGTTTGAGACCCTCAGGATACGCTTGTTCAATTCTGTGCGGTTGTGATAGCCGACTTGGCCCGCCTGGCGTATGGTCTTGCGTACGTACCCGGTACCGAAGTCCCCCATGTTGCCGCCCTGCCGCCTGCGCTTGCTGTTCTTGTGCGAGAGGAGTTTGATTCCCCACCTCTTGATTGCGCCCTGCCAACCCTTGCCCTTGGTGACGCCGACCACGTCGATCTCCTGACCTGTCTCGTAAACGTCATCCAGAGTTATTGCGCCACCGAGCCTCTCCTCGGCCCAGTCCAGTTTGGATGCGTTGTCCCCGCCCGCTAGGGCGACCTCCATGATCTCGGGAGTCTTGCTGGACACACTCTTGACCAGAGCAGGCTGTGTGGAAACGATGAGTCGGACTTCGCAGAGGTCGACCTCGCGCAGGGCCTCAAGAGCCGCATCCGGTGAGCCTTCGCCCCTAGAGGGGATGCGTCCAGCGCGCTTGGAAGGTTTGCGGCCCTCCTCGGCGTCGCGCTCACCACGGCTCTGATTGGCCAAGCGAGGCGACAAGCCCTCCGGGCCGCTGTCTGAGTTGAACCAGGCCTCACCGGCAGTCTGCATGCCGTAGGGAGTCATCCTGTAGCCACGGACAGCCAACACGCTCATTGGAGGTGCCTCGACAACTGTCACGGCCTTGCGGACCTCTTGCCGGGCCGAGGAGGAGTTGGGATTGTTGTCGCGAACAAGGAGGTGAGTCATACCAGCCTTCCAGCCGGCGAAACCCTGTACTCTAATCTCAGCGGAGTCGGACTCGGGCCAGGAACTGATTCTGCCGTACTGGCGGTTTGCCCTCTTACGAGGGCTATAGCCCATGCTACCACGGCGGGGTTTGCTGCGGTCGCCCATTTCAATTTCTCCAAGTATTTACCGTCATCAGGCCGCACAGCGGCCGTCTGCCAGGCCCACTTCGTCAAGGAGAAACCGTGACACCGAACCCGAGTCGCGAGTGCGAGTCGGGCATGTAGGGTGCTTCAGCAGAGCCTTTTGGTGTCTGGTTCCTCACGTAGTGAGCGGCCTTGCGACTAACATACCCTATTTGAACGAATCGGGGAAGAAGATGCACCACCCCTACGGGGTGTAGGGGTAATCCCGGAATCCCGGGATTGTGCAACGATTTTGAACCCTGACTCTCAAGATACGGGTCCATGCAGCATGGAATTCTTCATCCAAGCCTCACGCCGGGGCTAATCGAGGCCCGTGCTTACCAGCTCGAGGCGACAGATGAGGCGCTTTCCGGATCAATGATGCTCGTTCTGCCAACCGCTGCTGGTAAGACGGTGGTCGCGTGGATGGTAATCGCCGACCGATTAGAGAGCAGGGGTGGCTGGGTCCTGATGATCGCCCCGACCGTCGCCCTGGTAGAACAGCACCTGCGTGGAATCAAGTCCGTGCTGTCAGACAGCGCTTCGGTCAATCCGATATCTGTGACAGGTCAGAACCCAGTCGCGAAGCGTGCTACTCTTTGGGGCTCGTCCAGACTTGTAATAGCGACTCCGCAGGTTGTCAGGAACGATGTCACCCGAGGAGTCTTGGACCTCTCTGACTGCTCTCTCCTCGTTGTCGACGAGGCGCATCACGCGACGGGGAATCACGCGATGGCCCAGGTCGGCGACATGTATCTGTCACAGACATCCGAACCGCTCGTCCTAGCTACTACAGCGAGCCCGGGTTCCAAGACCAATCAGGTCGAGGAAATCTGCAACCGACTAGGCATAGGTAGAATCCATCTGAAGACAGGTGCCGACGCAATGGTGGCACAGCACCTAGCAGGATTGGAGATCCAAGAGGTGAAGGTCAGAGTCCCAAATCAGATCAGGGAGATTGCAGAGCCCCTAGTAATGTGGCAGAGCGGCATTGTCGACCGTGAGAGGAGATTGGGCAGGTACGTCATTCCTGGGTTAATCAGCCATGCTGGTCTGTCCAATGCAATGGAGCGGGCCCAACAGGCGATTTCCAGGGGCGAGTCCAGCGCCTACCAGTCGGTTTCTAGAATCGCCACTGCGATGCGTTTGCATCACCTAATCAACCACCTGCTATGCCAAGGCGTCGCCGCCTCAAGCGAGTTCCTCGAACGGCTCTCGAGGAGTGAGCAGTCTCAGAACAAATCGACGCGGAACTTCCTGAGGGACGGACGGGTGTCGAGCCTGCGTAAGAGCCTGTCCGAGATGGGCGAGATCCATACCAAGGTCAGCGCGGTCCGAAGGCTCGTCTCTGAGAGGCTTCGCAGGAACTCCAATTCGCGCATCATCGTGTTCGCCACCTTCAGAGATACCGTCGCAGCCGTCGAGAAATCCCTAGACGAGTTAGATGGAGCTCGTCCGATACAGTTCGTCGGTCAATCCAGCCGCGAGGGCAGGGCCGGACTGACCCCCAAGCAGCAGATTGAGAGGCTGGACAAATTCAGGTCGGGTTCTGCGAATATACTAGTCGCGACTTCGGTAGGCGAAGAAGGGCTCGACATCCCTAGCGCCGACCTAGTGATATTCTACGAACCGGTGTCCAGCGAGATACGCACCATACAGAGGCGTGGTAGGACCGGTAGGCACCGAGAGGGAGAGGTTGTCGTCCTGATAGCCGAGGACACGCGCGACGAGGGAGCTAGAGCGTCTGCCGAGAGGCGGGAGGAATTCATGCAGCGGGCCGTGCACAGGGTTCGCAGGAAACTCTTCCGCAGTCCTCACACAGATCTCTCCAACCTAGGTAGATTCGAGATCGACTCAGAGGACGGCACCATATCTGCCTCGGAGTTCGTTTCCATACAACGCCAGATGCACCGGATAGAGATTACCGAGTCGGACGTCAGCACAGTACAGGAGAGTGAGGGGCCCATTGCACTCCCTCCGGGCACATTCAGGGCAAGGGGGCAGGCCGGGTTGGAACAATTCGGAGATGGGTCCGTCATCGACCTCGAAAATGACCTGGAGCAGGACACTTAGTCAGTCGCCGATGACTGCAATCCTAGTCTTCAACTGTGCCAGCCTAGTGTTGTGGTGACCCATAGAGAAAGAAAGCATCTCTGTTAGATGAATAACTGGGATATTGGTAGCGAGTCCGGTCGATCTCGAAGCCTTGCCCTGGTAGATATCGAGGACGCTGTGTGATAGGTTGCAAGCGCTTACGATGAGTTCTGCTCCCTCAGACTTGGCCTCATGGAGTACCGCAGCAGCCTGCCGCAACACCGTCGGCTCCTCGGATAACAGCCCTGGAACTCCTACGCTCTGTGTGCGTCCCTCCCACTGCACCGGCTTACCTCCGATGGCATCGATGACCTGCTCGAGGTAGTCCGGGTCGTGGACGTCGTCGCCCCCACAGGCTCCGGCCTGCTGTATGTTCGGACCGTAGTATGCAGCGACATCGAAGTCAATGGGGTTCAGGATCACGGCCTCGAGTTTCTCGAGGCCGACCTCGTCCACTATCACGTGCAGGAGATGATGGACTTCGACTCCCCCCGAGAATCTCTTACCGCAGGTCCTCTCAAGGACCTCGTTGACCTCTGCGAGCAGATTGGGATTCTGTTTGAGGTCGGAGAGGTCCTCATGCAGGTTCCCAGCTGTAGCTGCACACGGTGTGATGATGTCGAGGCCGAGTTCCTCTGCCATTGCGAAGGTGCGGGCATTGAGAGTCAACTGCAAACGCCTGCTGGCCTGTCTGATTATCCCGGCTCCGCAACTGGTCGCACCCCTCATTGGGATAAGTTCGATGCCCAATGATCGGGCGACAGGTTCCATCGTCTCAGCCACCTCGGTAGCGCTGCTGTGGGCCACGTTACCAGGATGATAGGCGTACTTCAGTGGCATCAGAACCTACCATCCACTTCGTTGAATATAGCGACGACCTCATGGTGGTGGTCGACAGAGGAGTTGAACTGCTTCGGCATCTTTCCGATACCGGCAGGTGGAGCCAGCATTCCCAACATGCCGTTGAATACATTGCCGCCGGTTCTAGTGAACCCGAATACCATGCGGGCAGTCACCCCCGAGAATAGGTTTCCGAGCAGCCCCATTGGACCGAGAACCTGCCTGTAGATCACGGTATCATTTACTCTACCACTGCTCTTCACGGACCAGCTGTACCACCAGACGTGCTTGCCGTGGCGGCCATTGAAGCCACCCCTGCCCAGAGTCGAGGTTCGCGCGTCGAGGAGGGCGTCAGCAATGATTCTCGCTGAACCATTTTGTCGGCGGATTGAAGCGAGGTCGGTTTCGGCCTTTATTCCCTCCTTGGAGTCCATTACATCTTGCATCCCAACTATGCTAGATTCAGAAGAGCGCGGATCGTTAATGCGCGCCCATGTCCGTGCTAGGACTGCGGGGCCGAGGTATGCCTCGGAATGAGGAGTGGCATCAGAGCAAGAATGCAGCAGTGGTGCACTGCAAAAGTCGGTAATCGAATGCAGTATGTCTGCAGTCGAGGGATCCATGGTCCCCACTACGCCCTGAGCGGTATCGGCACCCTCTCTAGTGGCTGCGACCATCCACGGCTTGGAGGACTCTCTGCCTCTCTCAAGAGGCCAGTGGTCCACAACTAGATCTCGAACAACGTCGAACGATGGCAGGGGCTCTATGCGCAGCCTCAGTCCGCCATCTCGGATTGGAGCTACCGAATCAAGTCTGACGCTACCGGGCAGAATCAACCTGCCATTGACTGATATCGCGGTGACTGGGTCGTCGCTGGGGCCGTCTCTGAAAGTCAGGGTGCCATCATGAGTCTCCTTCAGCGCCCTCAAGGACTCGAGCACCGACATGTGACCGGGCAGGGCGCAGACCCAGGTGTCCTTGCCCGTGGTGGCGCTGACAGGGTCGTACCGGAATATGCTAATCTCAGCTTGGATGGCCTCTGCAGCGGTCTCGGGAACGGTGAAGCCATCCTCGCCGGCCGCTCCCGCTGCGGCCGAGCCGCTGACTCGATCCTTGATTGCCTCCACCTGATTCTCATGGAACTGGCCGCTACCATCGACCGCGGCCATCACTGCGAGTGCATCGATGGCCCAAGCTGCTGCAGAGGAGTCGTAATCCACGTCGCAGTCAACGCGATCGAGTAGTCGCGTCGCACCCAGATGCTGCAGTCGGTCGTCCCAGTCCTTGCCAGATTCGCAGTAGAACTCGTAACTGGTATCGCCAAGAGCGAGGATTGAGAAGTTAACTCCTGACAGATTGGGTGCCGAGTCTGCGCTGGCTTGTAGCCACAACTCCTCAGCGTTGTCGGGCATTTCGCCCTCGCCCCAAGTCGAGCAGATAATCAGGACTCTCTTCATCCCAGGCAGAGCGGACAGATCGAATCCGTCCATGTCGTGCACTGTGGCATCGAGGCCGTAGTCAGTGGCCCGCTTCGCGAATTTGGCCGCCAGTTCCTCGGAGTTGCCTGACTGCGAGCCGAATAGGATGCTCATCGTCCGGTCCCCTGCAGTCAGAAGAGACTCGAGGTCATCACCCGTTATCTCCACGGACTCCTCGGAGAATATCTCCACCTCTGGCTCGGGAGCTGCTTCCTCTGCTGCCTCAGGTACTTCCTCTCCAGTACCCTCCACTACGATGATGACATCGACTGGGCAGGCGTCTGCGGCATCGAAGATGTCATCTGAGAGAGAAGATACCACATCCGGTTTGAGCCCGGATTTGCCAACGTTGCGGTCGTAACCGCCATCGAGCCTAACGTCGGGTTTGATGAAGCAGGTGTCTTCAGTGACCTCGAAGATGTCCGGAGCCGCTTCCTCGCAGGCATCGCAGACGATACAGCCGTCATCAATGAAGACGCTGAATATCGCCATGAAGTCCACTCGTGCCTATCGGCAGTCTGGGCACCCTGACACGATTATTGAATTTAGTGCAACCGGGGTCTACGGCCATAGGCCGTATTCCACCCTATGCCTCACATCATGCCCATGCCGTCGAACTCGCCGCCATCTGGCATAGGGGAGCCTGCGCGGCTAGATATCACATCGTCAATCCTCAGAATCATCACTGCGGTCTCAGAGGCGCTCTGGATGGCCTGCTCCACGACTCTGCTGGGTTCGAAGACCTGGGCCTCATTCATGTCGGCAACTCCACCCTCGTAGACATTGACTCCGAAGTGCGACTTGCCTTCCGAATGTGCCTTCCTGAGGTCGATGATGGTGTTGACCGGATCCAGTCCAGCGTTCTCAGCGAGGGTCCGAGGAATTACCTCAAGAGCCCCCGAGAATGCCTCGATAGCCATCTGCTCCCTTCCTCCGATTCCCTCGGCGTAAGAACGCAGGTCACGGCTTATCGCAGCGACGACCGAGCCGCCTCCAGTCAGGACTACTCCATCCTCATGAGCTACAGCGACTACGCCAACAGAATCGTCGAAGGCTCGGCGGACCTCATCGACCACGTGCTCGGTCCCGCCTCTGAGTAACACCGAGACGCTCTTAGCGTCGGAGCAGCCAGTGACGAAGACCATGTCTGACTCGCCTATCTTGCGCTCCTCGACCTTCGAAGCACTGCCTAAATCGTCGGAGGACAGGTCGTCTATGTTGGTCACGATCTTGCCGCCAGTAGCCTTCGATAGGGCCTCCATATCGCTCTTCTTGGCCCGGCGAATGGCGAACAATCCAGCCTTCGCCATGTAGTGCTGAGCCATGTCATCAATGCCCTTCTGGCAGATAATTACACTGGCTCCAGAGGCCTGAATCTTCTCAACAAGGGACTTCAGGTACTGTTCCTCCTCATCGAGGAACTGCGAGAGCATGCTCGGGTCGGTAATCTGAATCTTAGCGTCGACCTCGGTTTTCTTGACCTCAATGGCCGAGTTGATTAGGGCGATCTTTGCATCGGTCACGCTACGCGGCATGCCACTGTGGACACGTTCCTTGTCGAGAATGATTCCGTCAATTAAGGAACTGTCCTTAATCGATCCACCCTGCTTCTTCTGTACCTTGATGTCGTCGAGGTCGACCACTATCTCACCATCTACATCTTGGGCCACCGAGAGGACTGCTCTGACCGAGATATCTGCAAGGAACTCCTTGACTGCGCCTGCACTCTTGCCTGTGAGTGCAGTCTTCGCCACCTCTTCCAACATATCCTGAGTGACGGCGATGGAATGAGCCTCGATGAGTTCTGAGGCCTTGTCGGAGGCGAGTCTGAAGCCCTCACAGATTACTGTTGGATGGACATTCTGCTCGACTAGGTCCTCACTGCGCTTCAGCAGCTCCCCTGCAATTACGACGGCACTTGTGGTGCCATCGTAGCAGTGCTGCTCCTGAGTCTTTGCGATCTCTATAATCATCTTCGCCGCAGGGTGCTCTATATCCATCTCCTTGAGAATAGTAGCGCCGTCATTGGTGATGACTACGTCACCCATGCTGTCTACCAGCATCTTATCCATACCCTTCGGACCTAGAGTAGAGCGCACCGAGTCAGCCACTGCCTTGGCAGCAGCGATGTTGTTGCTCTGCGCCGAGCGACCACTGGTACGCTCTGTGCCTTCCTTGAGGATGAAAATTGGTTGTTGACCGCTGTACATAGGAAATCACACTCCGGTATCCGGCGACCAATAGGGGGGTCATAAGGCCTCGCACGGGCGTATGCGGGCGCGCATCGAGACGCTTATTCGCTGTTCTGTTGGTCTAACCAGCGCTGGCCGTAGTGGACCCACTGCTCTTGTGACCATCCTTCAGGGAGGCCTTCCTCCGGAATCGGCGGCACCTCTGGAGGAAGTTCAGGAGAAGACTCTGGTTCTGGTTCTGGTTCTGGCTCGGGTTCTG
>DAGM01000031.1:0-8148 GCA_002495735.1 Euryarchaeota archaeon UBA54 | reverse complement strand
TCTGGCTCGGGTTCTACGGAAGGAGGAGGTGGCATCTCCGGAGGCTGTTCAAAGATCTCCTTTGCACCTCCATACATTGAATTGGCCACCTCGTCGTCTGCAGGCAGTTCTGGAGCGTTTGGGATTCCATCCTGATCGTCCCAGCCGCTGCCGTCTACGGTCATCTCGTAGGTGTCTAGGGTCGAGATCTCCTCCATCGGAGCGGTCGCGCTCTTGAATATCCTGAGCGAGGCGACTAGAACCGCAACCACGACTCCCAGTCCGATGAGGAGGAACAGGATGTTGCCGGCCCACCAAGCTGTCTCCTCAACGTCGACGCCGGTTTGAATGGGGTTCAGTTTGTGCATGACTACAGATCCGTTCATCGAGACCTTGTCCCTGTCGCCATCGACCTCGAGCACTATTCCGAATGTCATCTCGTTCTCGAGGAGATTCTCTAGGTTGTCATCGGTCACTGTAAGCCAGACGGTGATGGTCCTAGACTCATTGGCGAGTAGTACGAAGTCCCTGTCGCCCATATCCACACGCGCATCGAAGATGTTGAAGAAGATGTCAGAGTTCCTGTCGATGTCAGCCCTCAGGAGTTGGTCATCGGGGTACAGGTTGACCACTGTGTACACAAGCGCGTAGTCGTCCCCACTCTCCGTTATCTCCAGTGGCATGGGCGCTAGAATCTGGAAGAAGCCTTGTGTGCCAACGATGAACTCGGCCTTTCCACTGCCACTGACTGTGAGTCCATCACTAGCAGCCTCGACGCTGGATGCGGTTAGGGTGATGTCACGCTCCCCCGAGGCTGAAAAGTCGAACGAATAGCGCACGGTGAGATTCAGCGATGAACCCGCTGGGATATACGGAGTCCGCCCATTGGTCAGCCCGGTCGCCTGAACCCAGACGTCGGGGTGACTGGTATCGAAATCAATGGTGAAGGCGTCGTTGACGTTGCCGTTGTTCCAGATTTCCCAGTTAACAGTCCTAGAATCGTCCCCTCCTCTGAACACCTCCTCTGTCATGTCGAGGTCCTCTACTGCGACCAGATTGGTCACAGGGACTGTGAGCAGGATCCTTACACTCGATTGGTAGTCCGAGTCATCCTGACTGGCTGCGATTATCCAGATCTCGTAGGTCTCATTGGCAATCCCATAAGGCATCGGCAGCAGCAGCAAAACGGTGCTGTCTCCTCCAAATGGATCTATCCCGAGGCTCTGCTCCGCATTTAGAGAGACGCCGAGTTTCCAGTCTGACAACAGAGATAGATCGAATGCCTCCTCCGAGTTTCCATTGTTAACCATCCTGACCTCGATTAGCCTCAGGAAGCCGTCGGCAGTGGCCATCATCTCTGTGGCCTCCGGCTCGAGCACTAGGTCGTGGAATACTGGGACTTCGATGTATATCGTCCAATCAGCCACAAAATTGGCAGGAGGTCTGCCGCTTGCGAGCAGAGTTATCGCATAGGTGCCCGGAGATATCTCATCGGGTACGATGACAGTTGCTGTGAGTTCGAACTCATCGGTGATGTTCATCGAGAGGCTGGTCACCACAGAGCCGTTGGCATCGTGCCAAACCAAGTTCTCATCGCCCCAACGGCTATCGCCGAAGGTAGCACCTAGGTTCCAGGTCGCTATCTGATTCCCAGTGTTCTTCATCACCATCGGCACATCCCCGGTGGTTCCTGGATACAACACCGCGGCTGGGTTTGCAAGGGCCTTCTGATCTAGGGAGATTGAATACGCAGCAATGACCGATACGGGCAGTTCGATGTACACCTTAGAGAGATTAGTGGTCCCATCGTTAATCCAGACAAACCAGTCTAACTCCTCGACACTGGCGCCCTCGGGAATACTGAGATTAAACCACGTATTCATGGTACCGAGGGCGCTGATGACCTCGGAGACAACGTAGTTGTCGTGGTCGAACCTGTTGTTGGAGTCAATCCTCAGAGGGTAGCCATTCATCCAAGTCTGGTTGGAGACTTCGGTGTACAGGCGGAGAGTGATGTCAACGTACCCATTGTTCTTGATTTTGCAGAATAAAGAAGGTGGCCTAGAATCGTCGGGCACCACCATGTAGGCGTTGGGCAACGGGTCGTCGCAATCGACGTCGAGAGTGTACTCTGCGACCTTCTCAAATCCGAACATCAAGAAAGAGTCCAGATGAATGCCCTGATTTGCGAAGGAGCTGTTCGAATCGAAGCGGAAGGCGAGAGAGTAGTCGGCGTTGGGGTGTACGTCGGTCATGTTCCAGACCAATCGGGACCAATCGCCGTGGTTCTTCGAGAGGTCTTGTGCAGAGTAGTTGTAGTACTCCAGAGATCCTCCGGCATCAGCCTCCATCCTGATGGTGTCGCCAGCAGCCATCTCCCCCCATGCCGCAGTCACCAAGTGCATCGATATGAAGTCGAACGACCTTACCCTGACCTTGCAGAAATTGTTGCCATACAGTGCCGAGACTGCTGAGTCTAGAGTCCCATACTTGAGCCCGTGCCCAGGATCGTCGCAATTGTCGAACGGAGTGAACCAGCCCCACCAGAGCCTGTCATGTCTGTTGCTGGCGTAGTCTGAACCAGGCCTCGACACCCTCCAGTGCATCTCACCCTCGTAGCTGGAGGCGTTCTCCATCCTCCAGTGCCCGTAGTAGTCGGGGTCCGAAGAGAGAGTTCCATCCGAATCATACCCGGCTCCGACCCATGTCGGCTCGTTGGCGCTGAGTTGGTTGGTGCAGTCGACGACCTGATCGCCGTCCACATCTCCGCAGAATCCATTGTCCATAGGGTCCTTCCAGACCGCCACTGGTACTTCTCTATCGAACTCGTTGTTGTCCTCGTTGTCATCGGCGAGTCCGCCGTCGATGGTGCCACGCAGTATGATTCCGCCGTAGAGATTACCCTCTTCATCAATAGCACTGTGAGCAGCGCTAGGGGTCCAGTAGAACGACTCGGTAATAGACTGCAGACCGGACAGTGTCATGTTGACATAGTGTTCCTCCATCAGAAATCCGACGGGGTGCCAGACCTGCATCCAACCCTCGGCGTAGGCAGGCTGGCTTGATGTGCCAGCCTGAGTGAATGTGATACTCACCAAGACGGACTCGTCCCGGAGGACGTATTCTAGCGTAGAGTTGTCCGGCTGGCCCCACTGCAGGGTCGGGATCAAAGAATCGCCGAGCTCGATAGAGGTGACTTCGAAGTCAATCAGTGCCTTCGGGGTGGCTGAACGTTCCTCAGCAGTTGGAAGCATCACCGAGTTTGTAGTCAAAGGGGCCATGCTCATGAAGAGGAGTAAAGACACCAGAAAGAGAGAGGACAGGCTACGCATGTGACGAATCTTCGGTCCTACATACATGTATGAAGGTTCGCTAGCAACGTTCGCCGCCCGTAGGGCGCCACGCAGAGGATTGGTGGCTCTCAGACGCCTCTCTAACCGCCCGGAGGCGGCTCGGTCTCGATGAAGGGCTTATGGTGACTCGATGAGGCGTGTAGGGTGTGACCGTGGAGGATCTGTACCAGAGGTTCATCCTCTACATAGTAGTCATGTTGCAAGTCACTCTAGTTCCTATCGCGGGGTTCTCTCTGACCTATCTGCTTGAGGTAGATCAGGACAACTTCTCAATCGCCGTTCGCACCGAACTGGTCTACTGGATCATCGTCGCAGGACTGTTGTACGGGCTCTTGTCACTCCTCCTAGCTCTGTTATTCGGAGGTTACAGGCCAACTTCAGTCGCTGACAAAGGAGGCTGGATGCCAATCCTAGGCCTCAGCAGAAGAGCCGGAGATCCTGAACTCATAGACCGGGCGAGGCTAGCCCTGCAGGCGAGCCCTTACGGCAGGATGGCGAGGCTCGTCCACGCGAAGACAATCGAAGAGGGGCAGGACCTGATAGCGGTTCACGGGGGGCTGCAGCTGCTGGCCGTCCCGATGCAGGTTCTGCTGATCGCCGTTCCCCTGCTCATCATGGAAGGCGTGCCCGAAGAGATAATCAAGCCAGATCAGGCATTCGAATTGGGCATAGCAGGATATCTGATAGCGCTGTGGATGGCAGTGAGGATTCAGCCGGTTGTGTCCAGCGGGCTCGTGTCTTACGCGGCAATGTTCAGGAGCGTGTTATGGAGAATCTCACGGTTCTCATGGGTACTCCCGGTTCTGCTCTTCTGGATTATCGCTAGGACGTTTCTAGCTGCCTCTCTGAACTGGCTGGACGTCGATGTAACACAGTGGAACGAGGTCCAGTTGGAAACTGTTCTTCTGCATGCAGTAGTTCCCGATGCGGTAGTTCCTGAGACTGCAGTCATTGACTTCCTAGTGGCGATATCAGTGCTACCGATGGCGACCTTCACTACCCTGTCTGTACTAGGAGGAACTCACGACATGCCAAATTGGATGAGGGGGCAGGAGAGTGGGCTCGAGAACCTACAGATGGACCTACTGGAGGCTCCCGATGAGGACGAAGAAACCGAGGCCTCCCCGACATATAATGCCCCAGTTCCAGAAGAATCTGAGGCGGAAGAGGGAGAGAGAGAAGAGGGGGAGAGCAGGATGATTGACCTACCATTCAAACTGTTCGATGACTGATTACTGCAAGGGGAAGGCTCGGTCTGCAACTTGGTTCAACAACACCCACCCCGAGCCCATGCACAGTCCGAATCCGATTGACGTGGGTCCGAGCAGAGACAAGGAGACGAGAGAGCCAATCAGGATAACAGGGGGGTATGATCTAGGCTCTATCCTAGAACCCTCGCTCCCGACGAATAATGATGTGAGGAAGAGTGCAAAGGATGCGCCGGGACCCATTGGAGGTCAATCTCCCCTCAGCTCAGCCAACACTGCTTCGACCCTATCCATGCCCTTGTCGATGTCTTCTCGGGCGATAGTGTAGGCGAAGCGGAGATGGCCCTCGCCTAGCTCACCGAAGGCTGTGCCCGGTGAGCACAGCACTCCACCCTCAAGCAGCGCCATGGCAATCTCCTCACTGTTCATCCCTGGGATATCGACTTTAGGGAATACGTAGAACGCTCCGGCGGGGACGCGGCAGGAGACGCCGGGCATCGCATTGAGTCGTTCGCATACCAAGTCGCGCCTAGCCTTGAACTCTGAGCACATTTCCTCCGGGTAATCTGGGGCATTCACGAGGGCCTCGAGGACAGCGTGCTGCATTGCATCGTTACTGCACGCGGTTACGTAGTACTGCATCTTGGTCAGTTGCAACATTGCTTGGGCGTCAGGGGACAACAGATATCCAATTCTCCATCCAGTCATGGCGAAGGTCTTGGAGAACGACTGTACCATAATCACCTTGTCATAACCCGCTCCGAGGAATGAGACGTGAGGGCCGTCGTAAACGATTCGGTCATAGACTTCGTCACTGATTATCCAGAGGTCGTTCTCAATAGCGAAGGTGACCAGTTCATCCCTCTGTGACTCGTTGACGTTACCTCCGGTTGGGTTGCTCGGGAAGTTGTACAGGATGGCTACGGTGTTCTCATCGACTCTGCTCTGCAGGTCCTCAATGGTCGGCACGAAACCATTCTCGAAGGTGCAAGGGTACAGATTGGGCTCACCACCGCAGATTACTACATCCTGAGGGTACAGCGGGAAGTACGGCTCTGGTAGGAGTACATTGTCCCCGGGCTGGACCAGAGCTAGAAAGATGTCGAGGAGACCATTGGTTCCGCTCATGGTAATACAGACGTTGGATTCGTCCAGACTGGGGACGAGGTGATGCCACATCTCGGCTATCTTCCTCCTCAGATCCGGTAGTCCGGCAGTGGTGGTGTACTTGTTCCTGCCATCTTTCATCGCCTTGGTGAATGCCTCAATGGCAATTGGAGGAGGCTGGAAGTCAGGCTCGCCCAAGCCGAACTGAATGGCATCATCCCCTGCCATGTCAAACATCCTCCGAACCCCTGTAGGACGGATGCTGTTAACACGCTCGGAGAACCTCACCATGGCCTGCGGACGAGAGTTCTAGGCTTTGAACAAGGTGCTTCGATTCTTACGGATTCGCTATTCGGGACCCTGTTCAGGAATTAATTCAGCTTCAAGTACTTCATCGACGGCTGAATCCTCCTCCTTCCTAAATCTTGAGATTAAGCTGTCAATCTCACCATCCGAGCGAAGTCGGACCAGAAACAGCGAGGCTACCCATATCACGAATACGACGAGGATGCCGACAATGACGATAGGGGGGACTGAGAAGTCAGTGACGCTGCCGGCAGAGCCGTGCACAGTCACTAGAACAGGGAGTGAGGAGGAGTCTTCCAAAATCGCTCTGACCTCAATCTGATGGGCACCCTCGCTGAGTTTGTCCGGATTAAGAATCACATGCCACATGAAAGGAGTCAGGGCGCCAATTTCCTCGGGCGATGAAGAGTATGTTGCCTCCTGCCAGTCCCCTCCATCGATTCTGAACTCGACTCTATCGATACTGCTCAGTTGGCCCCAAGAGTGTCCGGTGACATTGATCGTTCCATTCGAGTCGATAAGGTTCAGCAGGTGGTTCTGGAGGCTGGCATCCACTGCTTCAGACTGTTCGGTCTCATCGAGGTGGAGGGCGAGGGCAACAGCTGCATGTGCGTCGACCATTCCCCATCCGAAATCGCGGTTCCAGTAGGGGTCGACTTCTGGAGCACTAGGCTCACCCCTGCGCTCCGCGGTCTGCTTGAGCACTTCCTTAATCTGCAGCGGGGTGAGATTGCCATTGGCCTCGATGACTAAAGCGATGACTCCAGAAACCGCCGGAGTGGCGTAGGAGGTCCCACTGCCGCGGCCGGTGTAGGTGTTCTCGGAAGCGTCTCCGCCGAGGAAGTTGTTGCAGCCTCCGCTAGTGATGCAGCCTTCGGCCTGCACTATGTTGGTACCTGGTGCAGCAACTTCGGGCAATAGCTCATTGAGAGGGTTGCCGTCTCCGTTGTCCTTGCGAGGTCCACGCGAGGAATAGGAGGCAATGCTGTCATCGGACCTGTCGACAGTATTGAGGTCGTCTGTAGCGGCGACTGTGATTGAGAGAGATGAGGCACTCATTCCCGACAGACCGTCATTGTCGGGTCCGTCGTTTCCAGCTGCGTTGGAGACTGTGACTCCGGCCAGCATCGCATCGTCGAGTATCCTGCTGTGCATGTCCGAGCCATCAGAGCCGCCATTCTCGTGACTAGTTATCCCCCAAGACAGAGAGATGATGTCGATGCCGTGGTTCGCCTCATCCACTCCAGACCATGCATCGTCCTTGTGATCGATTATCCACTGTAGGCCATTCATTGCCGACTCGTAGAACTCTTGCTCAAGCAAGTAGTTCTCGAATGGGCCTGCTCCAACATCAGTCCCAATTCGGACGTCGACTAGGGAAGCATTTGGAGCTGCCCCATAGAACTCCGACTGACTGCCATCCTGCTCCAAACCTGTTGCACTGGCCATCCCCATACATGCCGTACCGTGCTGGTTACCGTCGTCGGGGTCGAATGACCCGTCATCCTCCCTGCCTCCTGAAAGAATGCATTGAGGGTCCGAATGTACAAAGCAAACTGCATCGTATCCAGCAACGAACTTTCCCGAAAGACCGGGGTGCTCGTTGTCAACGCCAGTGTCAGTCAGTGCAATGTTGACCCCGTGTCCACTAACTCCGAGGTTCCATGCTCCCACTGGATACTCCGTGGAGTTCCGTGCCTTGACCGCAGGAGTCTGAACGTCGCCGTAGAAAACGAGCGAGCCGTAGCGCTCGACCATTACCACGCCTTCGAGCTGTGATAGCGCGTACACCTCGGAGGCATCGACATCACCGATCAGAAGAGCATCAACTGACAGGAGCTCTAGGTGAATATCGTGACCCGCCAGAGCTAGATCAAAGCGGTTTGAATCGGTAATCCTCCCGTCGTATGAAAGGCCTACATTGACGGGGCCAGAAGCCGTCTGCAACGAGTCGTGGATGCTGTTCCTGTCGGAGTCTAGGGATGTCCAGGTCCACCATGGCCCTGGGTTCGCCCAACTGACAGCAGCCTGGACGGGTGTCGTGATCTGCTGATCCTGCCCTATCAGTTGCAGCCCCTCGCTGTCTATTTCGGACAGATGAGGAGGGGCTACGCTCCCGGCTAGGGGGACCAGCAGGAAAGCGCATAGGACGGCGCTGAGTGCCTTGGTGTCCATCGGGTCACGCGAAATACGCG
>DAGM01000047.1:3106-7788 GCA_002495735.1 Euryarchaeota archaeon UBA54 | reverse complement strand
GCCCTCGTTCGCCGAAGCAGTGGCAATGTCGACAGGTTCACTGCTGGCCTGCATCACAGGGGTGCCACCCTCCTTGAGGACGGTGACACGAGTTGTCCGGTTGATATTGAGCGAGCGCTTGTCATTCCACTCGTTGACTGATGCGCCCTCGAGGCGTACCACTGAGCCGGGCGCCAGGTTCTCGCCCTGCTCGCCCCAGTCCTTGAAGTCCCAGCGCTCGCGATTGTCGCTGCCCTCCCATGGATTGTCCTCGATCCATCCAAAGGCAACCTGCCGTTCCTCGCCACGGATCATCTGAATACGTGGCGTGTAGGTAATCACCGCGACTTCGATGGTGACGTTGCGATCCTCAGCACCTAACTCGGAGAAGCGGTTGACCTTCTTCTCAACCTTAGCAGGAGCTGCGATCTTGGTAACTTCCATCCCAGCTGCAGTCTGAAACTTCCTGACCACCGAGCGCAGAGCGTCCTCAGGAGGAATCAGGAACTCCTCCTCGTAGCGCCGGAACTCCTCGGCTATCTCGCTATCGTCCGCGTCAGGACACTCCTGTTTGACTATCTTCGTCTGTGCTGCATATCTTCCGTCTTCCGTCATTTGCTCACCTACATCAGTGCATGAGGTCTGAGCCTACATAAACCACTGATGCGGCAGCCTCCGGGGAAGCTTCGGGCAGCGATGCTGGGGCAACGTTTGTTTGTGCGTGTTGGGGTAGACTCAGCACTTCATCGCCTCCGGGGCCTCGCGTTTGACGCGGCGGTCTTTGAAGATGTGCATTGCTAGTGACCTTCAAGCGGCGGCGGCGTTTATTCACAGAACCTCTTGTCGAGGGGCGATGGCGGCTAGTCAAGTGTGCAAATTCGGGGTGCTTACCGCCTCCGACAGAGCCAGTGCGGGTGATTACGAAGATCTCAGCGGGCCGGCCATAGAGCAGTTCCTCAGCGAAGCGGTGACATCTCCTTGGGAAGTGGTGCGCTGCCTCGTCCCTGACGAACAGGACCTTATCGAGTCGTCACTCGAGGAGCTCGTTGACAGCGAGGGCTGCTCGGTAGTGGTCACTACTGGAGGGACTGGCCCGGCCCCTCGTGACGTCACCCCCGAGGCTACCGAGGCGGTTTGCGAGCGCATGCTCCCAGGGTTCGGCGAGCAGATGAGGGTGATCTCGTTACGCCATGTCCCTACAGCCGTGCTGTCGAGGCAAACCGCGGGCATCCGCGGCTCCTGCTTGATACTCAACCTGCCAGGCTCCCCGCGCTCGATACGAGAGATACTCGACGAGGTATTCGCCGCCGTCCCTTACTGCGTTGACCTCATCGGAGGCCCCTACATCACTACCGATTCGTCGGTTGTGGAAGCCTTCCGGCCGCCACACGCCCGACGCGAATGATTCATGCGGGATTCACCACTCGCCGGACCATGGCGAAGTTGAAGTCTGGTGATGCGAGCAGTAATCGAGGCGTTGATGAGATGAGGGAAATCGAGGTCGCCCTAGACTTCACTCCCAACGCCCTTGCCTCACTGATGTACCGGCAGGGCGACACCGTGGTGCTGACCTGCGTGACCAAGGCAGACAGGTTGCCGCGCTGGTTCCCTCGAGACGCCGAACGTGGCTGGGTTCACGCCGAGTATGCCCTGCTCCCAGGCTCCACAAACACCCGATTCCGCCGTGAGCGCAACGGAGCCAAGGGCCGGACCCAGGAGATTGAGAGGCTGGTAGCGCGCTCTCTGCGCGGTGCGGTAGACCTTGAGGAACTCGGGCCTATTGCCCTGACTGTCGATTGCGACATACTGAACGCTGACGGCGGCACACGGTGCGCCTCGATTACAGCCGCCTCGCTGGCCCTGAGACTTGCCGTCCGACGCCTGATTGCCTCCGGTGATTGCTTGCCGAAGGAAAAGCGCCTGAGCAGAGAGGAAATCAAGAAGGGAGTCAAGGCGCCTGAACTGAGCGAGGCTGAGAGGTCGGCTCACGAGATGGCGGTGATGCCTAACGACGTCGGGGCCCTGAGCGTTGGAATGGTCGCAGGAGAGGTCAGAACCGACCTCGATTACATATTGGACAGTAATGCCGATGTCGACATGAATGTCGTGATGACTAGTGACGGGGGCTTCGTCGAGGTTCAAGGGACCGGAGAGGAGGCGACTTACACTCGCAAGGAGCTCGATGCGATGATCGATGCAGCGACAGTGGGGATTTCCGAGTTGCACACCTTCCAGACCAGCATACTCTCCGATGCGAGTTGATGGTGGGACTGGCCGGACTTGAACCAGCGGCCTCCGCATCTTCAGTGCGGCGCTCTCCCAGCTGAGCTACAGTCCCGTAGCGCCCTCGCCACTGTGGGTGCGACTTCAAGCCTTCCGAGCCGGATTCAACTAGAAGACGTCGCATCGTCGGATTTCTCATCGAAGGACATCATCTTGCCGGGTTTCTTCTTCGCTGCCGTCTTGGCAGTTGGTTTCTGCTTCTTGTCAGAGGGCTCCTCAGTCCCGTCACCCTTGCGGGACTCTGCAGCCTCCTTCTCAAGCATCTCGAGTTCCTCGGGTGACATGCCCTCCTCGAGGGCTAGCTTGACTCTCCTCTCGTCACGGGCCTGGATCTCCAGCAGCCTCTGTTTAGCCTTGTCGAAGTGCTGGAGCATGTACATCGCATCGTGCTCCAACAGCGGTGAGTCGGAGATGATAGTGATGTCGAGCCAGTCGCCCTCCTCGGCAAGGAACTCGGCGAACGGCTCGAACTTGAGGTCGGACTTCTTGATTTGAGTGTAGTGGAGGGCGTTGCCCATCCTGTGTTCGATTCCGGCGAAGTGACAGTAGAACTTCTTGCCGCCGTACTGCTTGCGGACCTGCTCGAACAACTCGGAGTAGTCCTCACTGGTCCTCATCCTGCCGTGTCCACGCGCGTGGATGTGCGCCATGTTGAGCACTGGTACCGTACCTTCTACGTGGTTGCAGACCTCGATGACCTCTTCCACCGTCCCCCACAGGTCCTGCCGGCCGGAAGTCTCGACACCGACCAGAGATGGTTTCGCCTTGTGCACCCATGGAAAGGCAGCATAGTCCTCCTCATCAGATTCGTCGCCCCAGATTTGATGGACCCTTTCGACTACGCCGGCGAAGATGTTTGCAACTTGCTCGTTGGCCTCGACCCCGGGTTCGTACTCGCCATAGGGACCGACGTGATACACTAGGTGCCTAGCGTTGACTATCTTGCCAGCCTGCATGCTGGCTTCCATCTTAGTCAAGGTGCGATTACGCTCCCTGCGTGAGCCGAGTAGCTCTGCGTAGTACGGTCCGTGGAGGTTCATTTCTATATCGGAGTTCCAAGATAGGATGCCAGCCTGCCAGTACTGGTCGAAGTTCTTCGGCTGCACGGTTCGGACGGTCTGGATCTCCATAGCATCTAGTCCGAGAGAGGTGATATCGTCCATTCCCTCGACTATGGTGCGCCCCTTGCAGGACAATGGAACTCCGGCTGGACCTAGTCTCAATGGCATGCTCGCATCCCCTGCGGGTCGGGCCGAATTGGTCCCCCTTCAAAAGGGGTCTCCGGTAACAGTGTCAAACTGGGGGTGAATCTACGTTTCCGGCGGCCCGTGCTGCACGTTCAACGCCTGCCTGTCCTAGGCCCGAACCGGGGAGTTCGCAGATGAACGCGGCCAACCATCTGTAGGGGTTGGCCGAGGCCCTCGCTGGCACTCTCACCGAACCTAGGGCGTGCTCTATGAGCGCTTCTCGCTGGCTGTCTAGGGTGCAGACGTGAGATACGAGTCCTCGCAGACGAATCTCGTGCAGCAAATCCGACTGGTTTACCCCCTCCAACTGCGAGATGGGGTCGAGCGCTGCCGGGTCGATGAACAGAATGTGGATCTGCCTAATGCGTTCGATAACCGCCCCCCAACACTCTGCCAGTCGGGAAGGATCCTCGGGTAGATCAACAATCATCACAGTGCGGGCACCCTCGAGTTCGCCAAAGGTCATGCCCGCGCCCCAAGCGAAGCGGGCTGCCTCTCCTTCGATGGCGGTCGAGGCAGAAGTCACGAACCAGTGCGCCCCATCGAGGGCGCCTCTCCAGTCGATAGAGCCGTGGTCCATACTGGAGAAGTCCTCGCCCTCGGAGCTGGTGACAAGCCTAGTGGTGGCCCCGAGGGCAGCGGCTGCTAAGAGCACATGGGATTGGGCGTCATCACACTCTGGTCTACCGAAGGCAACGATGCTTACGTCGCTGCCTGACATGCGCCTCGCTGGTGCTCGGCGGTGATGAGCCTTGCCTACTCTGTCTTCCAGCGCAGCAAGGCAATGGCTCCGCCGAAGCCGAGTAGATGCTGGCCTGAATCATGGTCAACCGAGGCCTGAATGAGGTTGCCGCCCGAGGACTCTACGGCCGCAGCTATCCCGGCCCAGCGCTCACGGGCCTCGCTGTCGGCGCTGCGCAGCATCGAGGCTTCAATGACGAGTGTCTCGACGGCTCCCTGCTTGGCTGCCTCTGCTATCTCGGCCGGACCATAAGAAACTGCGCCGCCGATGGAGATGCGTTTCAGGCCATCTTCGATGGCGCGTACCTGCTGGACTAGGGCATACTCCCCTAGGACCGAGTCTGCAAGACCCTCCGCTAGAACCTCGTTGGCCGCAGGTCGGCCTCCTATGGAGGTCGCTGCATTGAGAATCTGGTTCTTCGCTCCCTGCCC
>DAGM01000047.1:0-2724 GCA_002495735.1 Euryarchaeota archaeon UBA54 | reverse complement strand
GGCATCTGATCCTTGAATATGAGTCGGGTCTCCTTGGCGACGCGCTCGAAGAAGCCTCGTCGAACACTCGTCGAATCATCTGCCTTCTTGCCACCGCCACGCATGGTGAACTGTGAGACCTCGCGGATACCGTGCGATGTGACCTCGAAGATGAGTATCTCATCAGACTCCACGACCACTAGGCCACACTTGGCGCGACTCCCAGCGGACAGAGCCTCCCTCAGCAGTGATATGTCGGCCCGCGAGAGCCCGCCCACGCGGGTCAGCTCAATCTCAGATCCAGGATTGATGAGGTGGGTGTGATGGCTGCCGATGTCAATCTTGGCCTCGGTGATGATGCCGTGGATGCGGAGGTTGTCAGTGAATGATTGGAATGCGGTCTCCTGGACCTCGAGGACTATCCACATCGGCTTGCGCTCAGCGCTCTTCGCCCTGCTGTCCGTCTGCGTCCCTGTCGTTGAGTCTCTGCGGTGCGACAGCATGCCCACTCGCGCGCCAGCGCTGCACAGCTGCGCCGCTATCCACAGGTCGTCCTCGTCCTCGAGGCGCAGTCGGACCCCTTCGTCGAGGCGCTTTATTCGGCGCATGCTATCACAACCTCATCTGAAGGCGCCTGTCAGTCTGCCTTCGTCGTCCATGTCCATGTCGAGGGCGGCCGGTCTTGTAGGTAGCCCAGGCATCGTCATCATCGAGCCGCAAACGGCGACAACAAAGCCGGCACCGGCGTTGACGCGAATCTCCCGAATTGGAAGAGTGAATCCAGTGGGGGCGCCGAGAACCTTCGGTTCATGACTGAATGAGTACTGGTTCTTGGCCATGCAGACAGGTAGAGATCCCATGCCCCACTCATTGAGGGTCTTGAGGGAAGCTTGGGCCTTGTCACTGAAGTCCACGGTTTGGGCCCCGTACAGGTTGGTGGCCACCCTCAAGATAGTCTCCTCAATGGCCATTCCGTGCTCCACTATCGGCGTATATGGCCGACCTGCCTCGTCGTGAGATGCGCAAGCCGCGACCACCGCGTCTGCCAGCTCGGTCGCTCCCTCTCCTCCCTTGGCGAAGACCTCGTTGAGGACTACTTGCTTGGCTCCGGCCTTGATTGCCTCATCCCTGATTGCCTCAATCTCAGCCTCGGTGTCGTGCTCGAAGCGGTTGATTGAGACAATTACTGGGATGCTAGTCTCTACTAGGTTTCGGACGTGGCGGCGCAGGTTGCTGGCTGCACCAGCCCTCGTTGCCTCGACATTTTCCGTCTCTAGCTCCTCGGTGGTGGGCCTTCTACCACCTCCGGAGGCGAATCCTCCGCCGTGCATCTTCATGGCTCGCACGGTGGCGTTGAGAATCAGGCAGTCAGGCACCCTGCCGGCTGCTGGCGCCTTGATGTGGAGTGCCTTCTCGGCGCCCATCTCGGCGCCGAAGCCCGCCTCGGTGACTACGTAGTCCACGCAAGACAGTGCGATCTCGTCAGCGATGATCGATGAGTTTCCGTGGGCGATGTTCGCGAACGGGCCGCAGTGGATGAAGGCAGGATTGCCCTCGAGAGTCTGTACGAGGTTAGGCATCAGTGCGTCTCTCAGCAGCAGGGACATTGAGCCGGCGGCTCCGAGTTGCTCAGTGGTAATCGGCTCGCCCGAGTTTGACTTGGCGATTACTATGCAACCAAGGCGTTCGCGCAGGTCGGAATAGTCCTTTGAGAGCGCGAGTATGGCCATCACCTCACTTGCTGCAGTGATGTCGAACCGGTCGGTGCGGACCACACCGTTGAATGCTCCACCCAGACCTATGGTGACTTGCCTTAGGCTGCGATCGTTCATGTCGATGGTGCGAGGCCAGTAGATACGGTTGAGGTCGATATCGAGCTCGTTACCTCGGTGCAGGTGGTTGTCGATAATGGCGGAGCACAGGTTGTGAGCCGAGGTAACCGCATGTAAATCACCGGTGAAGTGGAGGTTAATCTGTTCCATCGGTAGAACCTGTGAGTAGCCACCGCCAGCAGCGCCGCCCTTGATTCCGAAGACCGGTCCCATCGAGGGTTCACGAATCACACAGCACGCGTTGTGCCCGCGCGCGTTGAGGCCCTGATTGAGGCCGATGGTAGTCACCGTCTTTCCCTCGCCAAAGGCGGTCGGACTTACGCTAGTGACGAGAATCAAGTATCCTGACTTGCCATTGCGCTTGGTTTTGATTGTCTCCCAGTTGATTTTAGCGATGTGTGGACCGTGCAGAATCAGGTCACTGCGAGCCAATCCTAGTTGTTCAGCCACCTCCTCTATGGGGCGCATCGTGGCATTTCGGGCGATATCGAGGTCGCTGTCCATCACTCGCGGCGAGGACCCACCTCTCTTGAAACCTTCATTTCGTAGGATTCGGAGCGGCCCATAGGGATTCCATGCCGGACTACTGGGGCATCACGGGCTATCCCATCTCACATTCACTCACACCGAGGCTGTTCGCTGCGGTTGGCGAGCACCTAGGAATGAGCGGTGTGCAGCAGGTATTCCTCGAAGCTGACGGCATCGACGAGTTTGAGAGTAGGGTCGCCGGGCTAGAGGGTGACATCTGGCTGTCTTGCACGGCCCCCCTCAAGCATGCCCCACAGGACAGGTTGGGAGTCAAAGGGCCCGAGGGGGTGAACGCGGTCAACCAACTGATGAGGATCGCCGGCGAGTGGTCCGGGACCAGTACAGACGGGTTGGGCTTCGTCACCGCCTGCAGACACATCGGTGT
>DAGM01000021.1 GCA_002495735.1 Euryarchaeota archaeon UBA54 | reverse complement strand
TGCCTTCAGGGCTCTTGTGATCTCGCTCGCAGAGTCAGTCGAGGTGGAGTCTGCGGACCTGATTATGATGAGGTCGGTGCCTTGCCAGGAGTACCCTCCCGATGGTACGCGAGAGCCTTTCGGTGCCGCTTTTGCCCGTGCCCTGAGCCGACCGTCCGAGCCCCATGGAAGGAATTCGGCGCTCCAATCGGAATCAGTGGACAGTTTGGCTACCAATCCCCTGTTAGTGGAAGCAGTTGAAATCGAAACTATGGAATCAGGATCAGGGACCTCTCCCCATGACTCCAAACGAGCAACAAGGGATTTCCAATCGTCAGTATTTGCCAAATCATGTGGCTCCAGCATCCTAGCCACCATACCGATTCCCGCAAAGGTGACCGCATTGAATCCCGGTGGAGCATCAGAATCGGATTCGACCTCGGCCATCGCGGTCGGTCTCCAAGGTCTCTCCTGCTCTGCCACGTCGCACCCCCCAGAACCACGAGGTGGTGGTCGGTTTCATTGAATCGGTCGGCGAAGCCTTGAATCCAAGCCCCCTCAGCGAGGCTCATGGGAGATACTGTGCCTGACACCCCACTGGCCGTTGACATGGATGGTACTCTGATTCTCTCGGATATGAGTAGAATCTGTTTTTCCCGGGTCATTCCGAGGCGGCCGTGGATGCTTCTGGGCATGATTCTGAAAGAACTTACAGGAAGAAGGGCACAGTGGAAGCGGGATCTCGCTGAGAAACTGGTCTTCGATCCTGCAGAACTGGACTACCACGAGGCTTTTCTCGACTGGATCACAGGAGAACGGGCTAGGGGGCGAACACTGGTGTTGGCAACGGCGTCTGATCGAATCGTGGCTGAGAGGGTGGCCGCCCATGTGGGCCTGTTCTCCGATGTGATGGCTTCGGATGCCACCTACAATTTGCGTGACAAGCACAAGGCTGAGGCTCTGGTCTCCAGATATGGCGAGAACGGCTTCGGATATGCAGGCAACAGTCATCACGACCTTGCCGTTTGGGAGCGGGCTGGACAGGTTATTGTCGTCAACCCCGAAAAGGGTCTTCTGGAGAAGCTCGAAGACGGGGCGGATATCGTCTTCGAGTAGGTGCTTGAGTAGGCGACGCCCTTTAGCGCGGTCAGCATTTGGTGATAGCATGGGGCGCATGCGCAAGTCGTTGGGACGTCGAGTCGACGGTCTGGCCAAGTGGTTCCTGCGATTCAGGCTGGTCTCCGTACCTGCTCGGCTGATTGCGAACTCCAGCTATGCATGGAGCTTCATCTCTCGGACTGACAGAATCCGGACCAACAGACTGCGTGACAGACTGAAGCAGGGTGAATTGCCCGAGCACGTCTCCATCATTATGGATGGAAATAGGAGATTCGCGTGGAGTAGTAACATTGGGCGTGATCTGGGGCATCACCACGGTAAGGAGAAGCTCAAGGATGTGATGGACTGGATTCTCGATCTGGAGATTCGATACCTCACTGTGTATGCACTCTCAACCGAGAACATGCGCGAGCGCCCAGAGGATGAGCTTGAGTCACTGTATGACTTGTATGTCTCCGGTCTCGACGAGATTGCAGCAGATCCGCGAATACACTCACGCGGGGTCAAGGTACAGGCTGTGGGTCGCTTGGAGAGTTTGCCTTCGAAGGTACGCGACGCGATTGACCGTGCCGAGAGTCAGACTGCAGGACATTCCAACTTCTTGTTCACAATATGTCTGGCCTATGGAGGGAGGGAGGAGATTGTCGATGCTGTGCGTGAAGTAGCAACGGACTACGCCAAGGGTGAGCTCGCACTGGAATCGATAGACTCGGCTCAGATCTCGGCTAGGATGTACACAGCTGATCTGCCTGACCCGGATCTTGTCATCCGGACTAGTGGCGAAGAGCGCATCTCGAACTTCCTCCTGTGGCAGATAGCCTACTCAGAACTGCACTTCACCGACGTTCACTGGCCTTCATTCTCCAAGAACGACCTATACGAGGCGCTCGAGTCCTACCAAAGCAGGAGGCGTCGCTATGGAGAGTGATGCGTGCGATATCTGCGGGCGCGACGGTTACAGCAATCCGGCTGTCGCTGTGGATGCAGTCGCCCTCAGGGAGGGCAAGTCCGGCATCGAGGCTTTGCTAATCAGAAGAGGGGGTGAGCCCGAAGTCTGGAAGGGGAAATGGGCTTTCCCAGGTGGCTTTGTAGACTATGGAGAGGATCCTGAGCACGCGGTCCTACGTGAGCTTGAGGAGGAGGCAGGGGTCGATGGTTACGACCCGGTCGCCTTCTCGATCCAAGGCGACCCCGACAGGGATCCGAGAAAGCACATCATCGCACTGTTCTACCTAGTTGACGTGGAACCCGAAGCGGTTCCACGGAGTGGCGATGATGCAGAAGATGCTGCTTGGGTGCCAATAGCCGAACTGACAGCTGATCAAGTAGCTGGAAGTCACTTCCGAATCATCGAGATGTTGCGTGAGTAAACATTTCACTGAAGAGCCTGTGCGAGAGGTATGGTTCGCAAACTGAAGATTGATACTGGAGGAGCTGTCTTCGGACCATATAGCCCAGGAATCACCGTGAAGGACCATATCTGGTTATCTGGGCAAGTGGATATTTCAGTAGACGGTATAGAGGCACAAACGCACGGCACTTTGGCTAAGGTGGATGGTCTGCTAGCTGCGGCCGGCAGCTCCAAATCGGACCTCGTCAAGGTCACTATCCTATTGGCCGACATAGGATTCTTCTCTACAATAAACGAAATCTACTCCGGATGGCTCGGGGACTCTATGCCACCTGCTAGAGCGACTTATGGAGTCGCAGACCTACCTGGCGGCGCACTGATTGAGATTGTCTGTGAGGCGTTTCGCGGTTGTGGGGGAGCCTGATGCATGATATCATCCTGAAGCGTTTTGAGGATCCTGATGAGTTACGAGAGTTTGAGAAGGGCAGGTTCGAAGTAGTCCATTTCGATGGTATGACCATAGGACGGGCAACTTACGAGCCGGGTTGGAAGTGGTCTGTCGATGTCTCACCACTGTCTGGTACAGATTTCTGCGAGGTCGAGCACCTCGGGATTGTGCTCGAAGGTCATGCGACCTGTGCTTTCAAGGACGGCGAGGTGTACACCCTAGGTCCTGGTGATCTGTTCTACATCGGCCCTGAGCCTCACGATAGTTGGGTCGTTGGGGACGATAAATATGTCTCACTGCACTTCCAAGGAGCCGATAAGTACGCTGATTGAGCGGCTGTCCCGAATCGGGAACGCTTAGGAGTGTCTGCATCTGGCCCGGGATATGAGTGTGTTCAAGGCGTACGACATCAGGGGCATCGCAGGCAGCGAGCTGACACCCGATTTCGCTAACACTCTAGGAAGGGCTGTTGCCACTCACCTCGACGCTTTCGCGATTGCTATCGCGAGAGACATCAGGGAATCTGGCCCCAGTCTCCACGCTGCCTTCGTTGAGGGGATCGTCAGCACCGGCGCGGATGTCCTTGATTTGGGTGTGACCACAACCGGAGTACTGTACCGTGCCACGGTCGACCTCCCTGTACAGGCCGCTGTGGCCATCACAGCAAGCCATAACCCACCCGAGTACAACGGATTCAAGATCTGCCACGGCAAACTTCCAGTGGCCGGAGATGATCTGCAGAAGTTGCGAGCGACCTTCGAGTCAGGTGAATTTCGCGAAGGTGAGGGCACTCACATCGAGGTGGGTGGTTTTGAGGACCACTACATTCACACGATAGTTGAGAATGCTGGCAAGCCTGCTAGGCCGATTCGTATCGTAGTGGACTGCGGCAACGCTGTCCCAGGACCTCTGGCGGTGAGACTCATGGATACCCTAGGAATCGATGCGATTCCGCTGTACTGCGAGTGGGACAACAGCTTCCCTAACCACCCACCAGATCCGACTCGCGCGAGCAACATGGCCGATCTAGCAGCTGCGGTGGTCGAGCACGGAGCCGAGTTCGGCATTGGGATGGATGGGGATGGGGATAGAATTGGCGTGGTCGACGAGGCCGGACGCTTCATCCACCCGGACAGACTGATGGCAATATTCGCCTCAGACATCCTGTCCAACCTGCCAGAGGATGCCACCGAGGCTGAGAGAACTGTGTACTTCGATGTCAAGTGCAGTATGGCACTAGAGGAGGCGATTGCATCTGCTGGCGGTGTGCCAAAAATGGTGAGAACTGGTCACTCGTTCATGAAGCGAGAGTTGCGGGACAATCCCCAAGCCCCGATGGCAGGTGAGATGTCGGGGCACTTCTTCCTGCATGACCGCTGGCCGGGCTTTGACGACTCACTCTACAACTCCGCGCGCTTGCTTGAGATAATCGGGCGCGACCCTGCTCCATCAGATGGTGGTCCATCCTTCTCAGAACGCTTCTCATTCCTGCCAGACTACCCTTCAACAGGGGAGACTAAGATCCCACTACCTGGTGAGCGAGAAGAAGTCATGACGGCCGTGCAGGAAGCCTTCTCAGACATGGAGTGTTCAACAGTGGACGGTATCAGAGTACGTTACGACGACGGTTGGTACCTGTGCCGGCCGAGCAATACCGAGGCCATCCTAGTGATGCGAGCGGAGGGTAGGACCGAGGCTGCGCTAGAGAGCATTCTCGCGGACGTGAATGCCCGCATCGG
>DAGM01000011.1:7094-7566 GCA_002495735.1 Euryarchaeota archaeon UBA54 | reverse complement strand
GCCTCGGTGCCCACTACAAACATCCGGAGTTTTTCGGACATGGCGCGAGACATCGCGAAAGGGGCTGCCCCGGTCGCCAACTCAGCGCCCATTCCCTGGACAGCCCAGTACATCGTCTTGAAAGGGTTCTGCGAACGCCAGCCACCTGGGATTGAAGTGACGCATGCCTCGTTATCGATCTGGTCCAAGCGAAGACCCGCAAATCTGGCCGCGGGCATCGAGACAAGAGAGAACAAGCGGAATTTGACTGGCCCACGAAGACCCCTGTACTCTGCGGCTAGTTTGCTGTCGTCTATCGGCATGGGACTACCCCATCAACGAATCGACAATCTCGCAATATCTCTCCATAGCAGCCGCTTCACTGGTACCGATGGTGGCCTTCCAGGCCTTGTGTTTCGCACGATCCCTCAGACCCCCACGGGGCTTGCCCTCGCAATCGCCTTCCGTGGCCTGCTTGTATAACGCGTACATC
>DAGM01000011.1:1882-7027 GCA_002495735.1 Euryarchaeota archaeon UBA54 | reverse complement strand
GCGGAATTTGACTGGCCCACGAAGTCCCCTGTACTCCGCGACCAGCTTGCTATCGTCTATTGGCATGGGACTACCCCATCAACGAATCCACAATCTCGCAATATCTCTCCATAGCAGCCGCTTCACTGGTGCCGATGGTGGCCTTCCAGGCCTTGTGTTTCGCACGATCCCTCAGACCCCCACGGGGCTTGCCCTCGCAATCTCCTTCCGTAGCCTGCTTGTATAACGCGTACATCTCGAGGAGTTTCTCGTTCGATGGTTTTGTAGGGAGACCCCAAGCCTTCTTTGAGGAGCGTTCAAAGCGCATCTTCAGGCTCCGTCCGGCTTTTCCCTCAGACATCAAAACATCTCCGCGGGGTAATCCATCAGAGTCTTCGGTCCTGATTGGATCTTAGCAGCCAGACTGACTGTCTCAGGATATATTCGCTTGAAGAAGAAGCGTGCGCTAGCCAACTTAGCGTCGTAGAACGGTTCACCCTGCCTCTCTAGGCACACCTTCGCCATCTTGGCCCACATATACCCAAGGAGTACGTTTCCGAAATAGCGACAATAGTCGGTCGCACCGGCCGCGAGGAAGTGCGGATTGGCCATCCCTTCGGCAATCATCAGGAGGGTGATTTGCTGTAGACCCCTGACACCTTGATGGAGGGGTTTGTTGAACTCGCCCATCTCAGGAATGTCGCGATTCTTCTCAATGAACTCGGTGAGTGGCCACATCAGATAACGGAGATTCTTGCCCATGTTCTGGGTGATTTTGCGCCCAGCTAGGTCTAGGGCTTGGATTCCGTTGGTCCCCTCCCAAATCTTTGATATTCTGACATCGCGATAGAATTGCTCGACTCCGAACTCACTGCAGTAGCCAGCCCCACCCATGACCTGCATGCAGGTGGAACAGGTCTCACAACCAAGATCGGTGAAGTGGGCTTTGATGATAGGGGTGAACAGTGCCACCAGTGCCTCGGCAGGCTCAGCCACCTCCGGATCGACACTGTCCATCTGATCGATTAGAATACCAGTCCAGACTGCGAGGGCGCGACAACCCTCGTTGTTGACCTTGGCCTCGAGGAGCATGCGACGAACGTCGGGATGGACTAGGATGTTGTCAGCAGGTTCGTTTGGGTCGCGGATGCCCTTCAGATCTCGCCCTTGGCGACGATCTCGTGACCAGGCGAGGGCGTTTTGGTAGGCAATCTCGCCGAGGCCCAATCCCATCAGTCCTGTAGCTAAGCGTTCGCGATTCATCATTTGGAACATCAACGGCATACCGCCGTGTAGCGGACCAACCAACCAACCAACACTATCGTCGAAATTCATCACACAGGTTGGAGATGCGTGCAGCCCCATCTTCTCCTCACTGCCCGAGCAGGTCACCCCGTTGTGTTCAGGGACTAGGTCGTGGGATACCCCTTCAACTCCACCAGACTCCCACTCTGCTGGTAGGTATTTGGGGACTATAAAGAGAGAAATGCCTCTGGTGCCCTCCGGAGCCCCAGGAGTCTTGGCGAGAACCAGATGGACGATATTGTCAGTCATGTCATGCTCTCCATAGGTGATGAAAATCTTAGTGCCGGATATCCGATAGGTGCCATCGTCCTCTGGTTCTGCCCTAGTCGTGATGATGCCGAGGTCAGTACCGGCGTGAGGCTCTGTCAGGCACATCGTGCCAGCCCACTCTCCTGAAGCGAGGCTCGGGGCGAAGTAGTCGACGAGATCTTGTCTCCCATTGGACGTGAGAACCTCGTAGACACCTATCGAAAGTGCTGGGAGAACGCTGAGAGCCATGCAGGCAGAAGTACCGAATTCAGCCCAAGTGACCGAGGAGAAGAAGGTGGGTGTACCCATGCCTCCATGCTCGGGCTTGCAGGCGGTTGCGAGCCACCCCTCATCGATACCTTTGCGGTAGGCATCCTTGAATTCTTGCGGCATCAAGATATTTCCGTTCTCGAACTTCAGACCCTCCTTGTCACCCAGCTCGTTAATCGGTAGCCAGACCTCCTTAGCATGCATCCCCCATCCTTCTGTAAGCATGGCTAGATAGTCAGCGTCGAAGTCCTCGAACCCCAGTCCTTCTATCGATTCGATTGCATTGAATACCTCGTTGAATAGGAAGTCGTATTCTCTGATAGGTGGCTCCCACACTGTCATTCTCTCACCTCAGTTCCTCAACGGCTTGCCGGTCTCCAGCATGTGCTCCATCCTCGCCAGAGAGTCCTCATGGCGTCCTAGTCTGGCTATTACTTCCCTCTCCATGGCGAGGATGTCATCCTCTTCCGTGGTTTCAGTCATGTCGGTATCCCCTCCAGTCAGAATCCAAGCCAGCTCGTTGGTCACCACAACATCGTGAGGTGTGGCCTGACCAGATAGCGCGAGGTCCTTGACTGCCAGTTCAAGCGCTGTCTTGCCAGTTGGACCGGGGAGGTTGTATGTGTGCGGCTCGGGGGGCTCGTAGCCCTCGGACAATTCAAGCGCGCGAATCTTGGCGTCCGCGAGCAAGCGGTCGCGATTCATCGTAATGCAGTCATTGGGTCCGATGAATCCCATCGAACGCGCCTGCTCGGCTGACTTCGCTACCTGGGCTGTCCCGATGTATTCGAAGGCCTTCATGACGGCTCCCATCGGACCCTCAGAGACCAATCCGAAGTCGCGCAGGCGGGCCATCAGTTCCTTGCAGCCACCCCAAGCGGGGATGATTCCCACTCCGACCTCCACAAGTCCGATGTATGACTCGGCGTGAGCTTGGATGGCATCGCAGTGCATCAACACCTCGGCACCACCTCCCAAGCACATCCCAGTCGAAGCGGCAACTACGGGCACCTCGCAGTACTTCAGCGCCTGATATGTATCCTGACCAGCGGCGATGAAGTCCTCGACGTCCTTCCAAGCCGCTAGATTAACCGCGAAGAGGACCAGTCCCAGATTCGCTCCAGCGCAGAAGTTGGCGGCGTCATTGCCAATCACGATGCCCTTCCAACCCTCTGACTCGGCAATGTCGACCGCGTTGACCAGCATCTCGATGTTCATTGGGTCCATTGCGTTCATCTTCGAGTGGTACTCAACTAGCAGTATCTTGTTCCCCATGTCCCAGATGCTTGCCGAACCATTGCGCTTGAGCGGTTTGCCCCGACGCTTGAGGTCGGTAACCGTAAGGGTCGATTCGGGGCGGTCGACAACGACCATGGAGCCATCGGGAGTGAGTCTCTGAATCTCACCGTCCTCGATTGAGTAGAATCCTCCATTGTCGGCGGCGGTCCTGAGGAAGTCAGGCACACTGCGCCCACTCTCCTCAAGTCGCTCAACCATGCTGGCGGAGCCTATCGAATCTATCATCTCGAACGGTCCTGATTTCCAATTGAACCCTGCCTTCATGGCAGTGTCTATCGAATAGATATCATCTGTCACATCGGGTACGAGATGCGCTGCGTAAGACAGTGTGTCAAGCAGGATGTCCGAGACGAAGGCAGCGCCCTCGTCAGGGTAGTCAATCAAAGGTCCAAGACCCTGTTTGCCCATCCTGGCCGAGGAAAAAGCTGCCTTTCGATTTGCAGGGGCATATTCGCCTGTAGTCAAATTTCTGGCCTCTTTGACGCGCTTGCCATCCTCTTTATTGAGGCGATAGAAACCTCCCTTGCCCTTACGGCCAGTGTACCCATCAGCAATCATTGCCTGAATGATATCCTCGCCAGTACCTACAATGTCGTGGAACGGATCATCATCAGGTAGGTGAGAGATTAGGCTCTCAATCACGTGCACGCTCAGATCTATGCCGACCAGATCCATCAGTCCGAACACCGCTGTCTTGGGTATTCCGATTGGTCGGCCCAGCATCGCGTCTGCCTGCTCGACCGTGAATCCATGGTCGATTGTCGCTTTGAATGCCCTCTGGATAAAATACACACCGAGTCTGTTACCAACGAATCCAGGGGTATCGTTGCACATTATCACCCGCTTTCCTAAACGCTCGTCGGCAAAAGAGCAGAGCCTGTCCGTCACTGAGTCGTCAACCTCGGAGGAGGTAACTACCTCGAGGAGAGGAAGGTATCTCGGCGGATTGAAGAAGTGGGTAATCAGGAAGCGAGAAGCCATCTCAGAAGACATGCCCTCGACGAGCTCGGATAGGGGAAGCGTGGAGGTGTTTGAGGAGACAATGGTTCTAGGACCAAGGTGCTCGGACATACTAGCGTAGAGTTTTCGTTTAATGTCGAGGTTCTCAATGATGACCTCAATTACCCAGTCGACCTCAGAGAGTTTGTCCAAATCGTCCTCGATATTACCCGAGCTGATGAGTTTTGCATTGCGCTTGTGCATCAGCATCTCGGGATTTGCCTTCGCCATCTGCTTGACCGCTGTTTTGGCGATGGCACTGCGGTCGTCACCCTCCTTAGCGATGTCCAGCAGAAGGACCTTGCAACCGGCGTTGGCGCAGTGGGCAGCAATTCCGGCCCCCATCACACCGCTGCCTATGACGGCGACACTCTGTATAGAACCAGACAAGAATACCACCTAGACCCTCTCGAGCACAGTGGCCATGCCCATTCCGCCTCCAACACATAGGGTGGCTAGTGCGTGTTCAGCGCCGTTCTTCTGCATCAATTGAGCGGCTTTGCCGGTGATTCTAGCACCACTGGCGCCAAGGGGATGTCCTAGAGCGATGGCTCCGCCCTCGATGTTGACCTTGTCTGTATCCAGTCCAAGTTCTCCTATCACCGCTAGGGATTGTGCGGCGAAGGCCTCGTTGAGCTCAATCAGGTCGATGTCATCAAGAGAAAGTCCGGCCCGCTCCAGTGCCTTACGAGAGGCGGCAACGGGGCCGATGCCCATGATCTCAGGGGCGCATCCGGAGACGGCGATGCTCTTGATGCGAGCCATCGGCACGAGGCCGTGCTCTGCTGCGAACTCCTCCGAGCAGACGAACACGAAGGCTGCGCCATCGGTGAGAGGAGAGGCGGTGCCTGCGGTGACTGTGCCGTTGGCATCGAACGCTGGACGCAGCTTTCTGAGTCCCTCGGCGTTGGTTCCAGACCTTATGCAACCATCCTCGTGCACCGTACCATCTGTGGTCTCAATGGGTACTATCTCGTCGACGAACGAACCCGACTCGCGTGCATTGTTGGCCCTTGCTTGACTCTCGATGGCAAATGCCTCTTG
>DAGM01000011.1:755-1496 GCA_002495735.1 Euryarchaeota archaeon UBA54 | reverse complement strand
CCTCCTCGGCGAGCACGGGGTTCGGCATCGGGTTGAATCCAGTCATGGGGATACGCGACATGCTCTCTACGCCACCAGCGATGAAAGCGCACCCCTGTCCTGAGTTGATGCGCGCTGCTGCATCATGGATGGACTGCATAGAAGATCCGCAGAAACGGTTGACGGTGACTCCAGGGACAGTCTCTGGCAAATCAGTGAGGAATGTGATGATTCGAGCTAGGTTGTAGCCCTGCTCGGCCTCGGGAAAGGCACAACCCACGATTAGATCCTCAACTAGGGATGGGTCGATTCCGATATCCGATATCAGTCGGTTAACTACCGCTGCAGCGATGTCGTCAGGTCTCGTCCTTGCCAGCGCCCCCTTCTTTGCTGGAGTGAAGGGTGAGCGAGCATAACCAACGATAACGGCAGGCATAAGCCTGCTTTACCGCTGCTATAATTAAACTTCAAGTATCAAAAATTACACCTACGGTGTAGTTTTACACTTGGGTTTGAATTAATTCAGTAGCGTGCTAAATTGCGAAAACAAGGGAAAAATATCGAATCCGTAAGTTGATGGCCTCAAGCCCTGCTCGACCGACGAGGTGAAAATGTGTCAGACGAAGAAGTAGGCCGGGTCGACCGGTATTTTCGGAAGGTCGGCGTAGCGGCTCTTGAACTCACGGGAGATCTCTCTATCGGCGACAGAATTCGATTCTCGGGTGCAACAACAGACTTCGAGATGGATGTTGAATCCATGCA
>DAGM01000011.1:0-352 GCA_002495735.1 Euryarchaeota archaeon UBA54 | reverse complement strand
AGCGACAGCGTGACCCGATTAGATTCAGGAGCGGCGGGAGTCAGCCCGGAGATGATTAGGAATGTCGTAATTGTTGGTGCCGCGATAACCGCTGCGTACTTGTTATTTGGCTAAGTTGAGGGAGATTACGCCTTCACCGAACTCGGTAACGGGTCTGGTGCTTGCGTTATTTACGGCTTCGGCCGCGACCTGAACGCCGGCCATTGCGTCCACCATTGGATTGGTGATTTGATTTTCCCTTAGAGTGGTTACTGTTAGATTTGTTATTGCGCGGATGGCGCCGGCCGCGGCCCCGATTTTGCTGCTTCTTGGGCGCCTTATTCCCCTTGCGTGACCGGGCATTCTCAGAGTG
>DAGM01000033.1:10973-11144 GCA_002495735.1 Euryarchaeota archaeon UBA54 | reverse complement strand
CCTTCAATGAGGTCGGGGATGGTTTTGGCTTGAATCGGTGTTGGCGTGACGTAACCAATCTCGTCGAGGGCATCCAGCAAAGGCTGACAGAGCTTGAGAGAAGTGAAATCCATAATAATCAACTCACATGTGCGCGATGATGGCGGCACCAAACTCACTGCACTTGAGCAG
>DAGM01000033.1:0-10567 GCA_002495735.1 Euryarchaeota archaeon UBA54 | reverse complement strand
ACGATGAGGTCGGCAGCCTCTGTCCAGCCTATGTGGCGCAGCATCATCTCCGCCGACAGAATCAGACTGCCAGGGTTGACCTTGTCTTGCCCGGCATACTTGGGAGCGGTGCCGTGAGTGGCCTCGAAGATGGCGACCCCTGTGTCGTAATTGATGTTGGCACCGGGAGCAATTCCGATGCCCCCGACTTGAGCTGCAAGCGCGTCCGAGATGTAGTCGCCGTTGAGGTTCATGGTGGTCAGCACGCTGTACTCGTGAGGTCGAGTGAGAACCTGTTGGAGCATGGCATCCGCAATGACGTCCTTGATAGTGATCTCAGTGCCTGTTCTCGGGTTGGTCATGGTGCACCAGGGCCCGCCATCGAGTTCAGTGGCTCTGAATTCATCCTTTGCAAGTTGATATCCCCAGTCACGGAAGCCTCCCTCTGTGAACTTCATGATGTTGCCCTTGTGAACCAGTGTCACACTGTCCTTGTCGTTCTCGATTGCATGATTGATAGCTGCGCGGACGATACGTGCCGTTCCCTCCTGACTGACTGGCTTGATGCCGATTCCGCTGGTATTGGGGAATCGAATCTTGTCGACGCCCATCTCATTCTGAAGGAAGTTGATTACTTTGTTGACTTCATCACTGCCCGCCTCCCACTCTATACCGGCATAGACATCCTCGCTGTTTTCTCGGAAGATAATCATATCCACCGCTCCCGGATCCTTGACTGGGCTTGGAGATCCTGTGTACCAGCGAACGGGGCGAACGCATGCATAGAGGTCGAGTTGTTGGCGGAGCGCCACGTTGAGACTGCGAATGCCGCCGCCTACTGGAGTTGTCAATGGTCCCTTAATCGAGACTAGCCCCTCGCGCATTGCTTCCTTGGTGGCCTCGGGTAGCCACTCACCGGTGGCATCGAATGCTTTCTGCCCGGCCAGTACCTCACTCCAATGAATGCTGCGCTGGCCTCCATAGGCATGCTTGACTGCGGCGTTTACCACAGCCATCATGACCGGTGTGATATCGATTCCTATACCATCACCTTCGATGTAGTACACGATGGGGTCATCGGGCACGCTCAGGCGGCCTTCCACCATCGATACTTGGGTACCCTCGACCATGTCTCTCAGCGCGCCGACCGACCCCCCCTTCATGAAGCCAACCCTTCAAGGGCTATGGCGCCGGTGAGTGAGGCATGAAGGGGGAGGTAAAGTGGACCGGAGCAGGCGGTTATGTTGGTACCGCTTCTAGCGGTAAGAGCTTCGGAATCTACGGTGACTCTTCCCCTAGCCCTACAGAGATGGTAATTCACGCACATGCTGCTTGCTCTTTGATCGATGTAATTGATGGTCTGAAACATAGAATAGCAAATGTGGAATATGCGACAGTCGAAATTGAGGTTGAGATGGCGGAAAAAGTTCCCAAGGTTTTCACATCTGTCAACATGAATTACATCATCAAAGGCGATGTTCCCGAAGCCCTTGTCCGCCGGCTCATTGAAAGTAGTCACGAGAGATACTGTAGAGTCGGGATAATGATTACTCGTTCAGGAGCATCGTTGGATTGGTCACTTGATATGAGAACCTAATAGAATCAATAATCTAACAATTGGTGTTCTATGGGAGCAGGGAATAATTCCTTGATTCGCCTCTGAGACAACTGAAGATTTCCTCAATCATTAAACACCCTCCATTAGGAAGAGTGAATCCCTTGCGTGGGACAGGGACAAATCGAATCGGAATCGACGATGGAGGGAGAGGGTATGCAGACTAGAGTCAAAGCAGATACCGAAGCCGGAATCGCAGAATCGGGGATGGTCATTGAGCGTCGGTTCACAACGGCCGGTGATGACCCGTTCGACACCTTCGACTGGATAGAGATGGATGTCGAGATTAGGAACCCAGACGGTTCTATGGCAGATACCATTGAGGGGGTGAAACTTCCCTCAGGCTTCACTGGCGTACCTGGAAAGGTGTGTGCTCAGAAGTACCTGCGCAAGGCCGGTGTTCCGAAGCATCTACGCAAGGTGCCAGAGGATAATGTACCCGTCTGGTTGCAGCGTAGTGTACCGGACCACGAGAGGCTTCAGACTGTAGAGGCCAAAGAGAGAATGGGTGGAGAAGCTGACGGGAGGAATCTCTTCCGTCGACTCGCAGGGACCTGGACCTACTGGGGCTGGAAGTACGGCTACTTTGCCAGCGAGGCTGATGCCCGCGCCTACTTCGACGAGATGTGTTACTTGATCGCAAGCCAGCGCTCGGCACCTAACAGCCCCCAGTGGTTCAATACCGGACTGCATTGGGCCTATGGCATCGAGGGGCCGGCTCAAGGCCACTCGTTCATCGACCCTGCCAGTGGAGAACTGGAGTACTCAACTAACGCTTACGAACACCCTCAACCTCACGCCTGCTTCATCCAATCGGTATCCGACTCTCTGGTCGGTGGCTCAGAGTCAATTATGGGCCTGTGGAACCGAGAAGCGTTACTATTCAAGTTCGGCTCAGGAACCGGTTCGAACTTCTCCAGAATCCGAGGAGCGGGTGAGCCTCTCTCGGGTGGCGGCAGCTCGAGTGGATTGCTGTCCTTCCTCAAGATAGGCGATAGGGCCGCTGGGGCGATAAAGTCCGGCGGCACCACCAGAAGGGCAGCCAAAATGGTTACTCTGGATCTCGACCATCCCGATATCGAGGAGTACATAGACTGGAAGTCGAGTGAGGAGGAAAAGGTCTCAGCACTAGTGATAGGGAGCAATATCCTGCAGAAGCACGCTAATGTCCTGATGGATGCGATTTGGGAGTACGGCGATGACGAAGGCCGATTCGACCAGAACGCCAACCTCGGTCTGCGCAGAGCCATGGTGCGAGCTATCGGAGAACATGTTCCACCACCTCATATCCAGAGGATACTGGACCTTGCGAAGCAGGGATGGAAAGGTGTCGACTTCGAGGTTCTGGACACCGACTGGCAGGGTGAGGCTTACCTTACTGTATCTGGTCAGAACAGCAACAACTCGGTCCGCGTCCCGAATCGGTTCATGGAATCGGTCAAGGAGGGTGGTGATTGGAACCTCTACTGGAGGACCGAACTGGAGAGTTCAGAGGCAGAGGGAAGGGATCCCGAACCGTGCAAAACCCTAGATGCGGGAGAATTGTGGAACAAGGTGGCATACACTGCTTGGGCCTGTGCTGACCCCGGCGTCCAATATGACACCACCATCAATGAGTGGCACACCTGCCCCGAGGGAGGGAGAATCAACGGCTCCAACCCCTGCTCCGAGTACATGTTCCTCGATGACACTGCCTGCAATTTGGCCAGTATCAATCTCCTACACTACTACGACCTCAACACCCAAACTTTCCAGATAGACGACTTCAGACATAGCGTCAGACTTTGGACCACGACCCTCGAGATCAGCGTTCTAATGGCGCAGTTCCCCTCTGAGGAGATAGCACGCAAGTCGTACGAATATCGCACTCTGGGTCTAGGCTACTGCAACATAGGCTCTCTGTTGATGCACATGGGCATTCCATATGACGACGAGCGAGCCTATGCAATCTGTGGAGCGATCACCTCCATCATGTGCGGCGAGACCTACTCGACTAGTGCGGAGATGGCTTCGATACTCGGAACCTTTTCTGACTACGAGAGGAATTCCGAGCACATGCTGAAAGTGATGAGAAATCACAGGAGGGCTGCTTACGATTCGCCGGTGGACGAATACGAGGGGCTCACCGTTCCGCCCATGGGAATTAACTCGAAGAAATGCCCGAAGGACCTACTCGAGGCGGCGAGGGAATCCTGGGATCGCGCGGTCAGAGATGGAGAGGAGCATGGATACAGGAACGCGCAGACCACGGTCATCGCGCCCACTGGTACCATCGGCCTGGTGATGGGCGCGGACACCACCGGCGTTGAACCTCAGTTCTCACTCGTGCAGTTCAAGACGCTAGCTGGAGGCGGTTCGCTGAGAATTGTCAACAAGGGTGTACCGAACGCTCTTCGTCGACTTGGCTACTCCGATAGCAAGTGCAAGACGATTGAGGAGTATATCGTAGGCACCGGGCGACTCAGCGGATGTCCCACGCTCCCAGTGAACCGCATGAAGGAAGTTGGCTTCAGTGTCGAAGATCTCGCTGCCGTAGAGAAGAAAATGGGCGATGTGTTCGATTTGCGCTCGGCCTTCGCACCGACTCTACTCGGAAAGGAACTGTGCACAGGCGCCCTCGGAATGTCAGAGGAGCAATATGAAGATTCATTCTTCGATACCCTAGACTTCCTCGGCTTCACCTCCGAGGAGATAGAAGCGGCTCAATCCCATATCTTCGGGAATCTGACCATCGAAGGAGCGCCTGGACTCAAGAAAGAACATCTGGCCGTGTTCGACTGTGCCACTCCATGCGGGGCGAAAGGAACGAGGTCAATCGCATGGCCTGCTCATGTGAAGATGATGGCTTCTGCGCAGCCATTCATCTCGGGAGCGATTTCCAAGACCATTAACATGCCATCCAATTCAACAGTAGATGATGTCAGAGAAGCTTACAACCTCAGTCACACTACCATGAACAAGGCATGTGCGGTTTACCGCGACTGCTCAAAATTATCGCAACCCCTGATGAACAAACTCGTCGAGGACACCGAACTGGCCGAAGAGGTCACTGAAGAGGAAAAACTGGTAGAGAGAATGGTCGTGGAGACTGTCAAGGCTCTGCCCCTTCCAGAATCCGTGGCTCAGCCAGTGGCTGAGTCATTCGTGAAGTTCATCGCAACCAGACGGACTCTGCCAGATAGGAAGAGGGCTATTTCCACTAAGGCTAGGATAGGCGGGCACAGCGTCCGTCTGATTACCGGAGAGTACCCAGATGGTAAATTGGGCGAGATTATTCTGGTGACCTCTAAGGAGGGTGCGGCTTGGAGAGCCATGCTCAATCAGTTCGCAATAGCCGTATCGATTGCTTTGCAACACGGCGTCCCACTAGAGGCTTTCATCAAGGTATTCACTTTCCAGAAATTCGAGCCTAGTGGGCCGGTTGAAGGCGGTAGTGGGCGGGTCAAGATGGCTTCGAGCTTGGTCGACTGGATTTTCAGAGAGTTGGCCATCGACTACGCCGGACGGGACGACCTCGCCCATGTTGGCGTCGAAGATTTCGATCAATTCTCAATTAGCAAACCCGAGATTACTGAAGAAGGAGTGATGCGGGTCGAGGGTGAGAAAAGGGAAGTTCAGATGACTCTCGATGCGACTGTCGCTCCGCTGCAAGAGAAGGATGCCGAGAGTCGTACGCGGCAGGCGGCACGCGAGAGGGGGTTCACCGGGGACATCTGTGATGAATGTGGAAGCAGCCAGATGGTGCGCAACGGAACCTGTCTGAAGTGCAATGCCTGCGGCTCTACAACCGGTTGCTCGTGAGCAGTGTGCTCAAATCTCAAGCTCGATATTGAGATTTTGTATCAGTTCCTTGTAGCGGTTCCTGATTGTGACCTCAGTCACACCAGCTACCTCAGCGACCTCGCGCTGGGTCCTGCGCTTGCCACACAGAACGCTAGCGATGTAGATGATCGAGGCTGCTATTCCAGTTGGACCTCGTCCACTCGTGAGTTCCTTCTCCTGAGCAGCGGCGATTAGTTCGTATGCCTTCGACTGGACCTCTGCGTCCAAGTGCAGACCAGAACAGAATCTCGGTATGTAGTCCTCTGGCTTGGTAGGTGGTATCTTCATCTTGAGTTCGCGGACCATGAAGCGGTAGGTCCGACCAATTTCCTTGCGGCCGGTTCGACTGGCCTCTCCAATTTCGTCAAGGGTTCGAGGGTTGTTGCACTGCCTGCATGCGGCGTAGAGGCTGGCTGCGGCGACTCCTTCGATAGAGCGTCCACGGATGAGCCTGGCCTCAACGGCTTTCTTGTAGTTCACAGCGGCTGCCTCGCGAATCGACTTCGGTAGATCAAGGCGGCTAGCCATGCGATCAAGCTCGGCCAGAGCCATGGCGAGGTTTCGCTCGGTGGCGTTGCTTACGCGGGAGCGCTTCTGCCACTTCCTCATGCGATAGAACTGGCTTCGGTAGCGGCTGGAGATTGCCTTTCCAGAGTAGTCTTTGTTCTGCCAGTCAATGTCGGTGGACAATCCCTTGTCGTGCAGCATGACCGTCATAGGTGCTCCCGTACGTGCGCGCTGATCGCCCTGCTCAGGGCTGAACACGCGCCACTCGGCGCCTTGGTCGATTACGTTGTCTTCTAGGACTAGTCCGCAGTCCTCACACACCACTTCTCCTCTGGTTTCGTCTCTGTTCAAGCTCCTGCTACCGCACTCGCTGCACTTCACAGTGTCTTCCACTAGATATCCTTCATCTGCCATTCTTTCACACCACCCTTGCTGGCAAAGGTAGTAAATCCCGACAGACCATCTTATTTAAGAGTGATAGTAGAAGAAAAAAGTACAACCGCCTTACTGAGCGGCTGTGTAAGACTATACGACCATTGAGAATGATGAAATAGAGCGCGGCCTTGACGTTAATCGAAAGAGGTGGTGTAACCTTGTCCGAACAGTGGCCCCCGGCAGAGATAGCTCTGACCCCTGGTAAGAGGGTGCTCTTTCTCACCAAGGATCTCGAACTGATACGCAGGCAGCTCTACGAGGGCCTCGATTTGTGTATGGTTGATCTTGAGGTCGACGATCTGCTCGATGACATCAACACCGATGTCATGACCCCGGCTTGGGTCTGTTTCGACCACGAGCCGGCAATCATAGCCGAGAACGCCTACGCCGGCCTAGTTCACGAAGGGAGGCGTGTGTTCGAGCCTCGCGCATTGCTGGACGGTGGCTTCGAAGCCATAGTATCCGGACACCGTAAGGGCACAGGGTCAAGCCGCGAGACTGCCGCTCAATGCGAGCGTTGGTCGGGAATCAGGATTGTTATCGCGGCGTCCTTCGCACCGATTCACGAGCGAAACAACATCAACCTCGGTCAATTGATGGGTGACTATGGGATGCTGGAGAGGCTGCAATCCGGTGAGAGTATATCGCTGAATGAGTTCACCTCTGAGTACGACCCGGTGACCAGCCTGATTATTGAAAACGGTGGCATCCTGCCATTTGCGAAGAGTCTCGGAGCGGGAGATATCAGTCTCCCTGAGTTGAAAACCGAGTCGCGACCAATGACTATGGTTGAGAAGATGATTGCGAACAAACTTCTGGGTCAGAACGGCGCGGCGCGCTATGTCAAGCCCGGTGACGCCGTACTCTCGCAGGTCGACGGTGGCTACTCGCATGAGTTCACAACCGCACAGGTCCACGAGTTCCTCAAGCAGGAATACGGCAACGATTACTCGCTTCCCAATCCATCGAAATACGCAGTCTTTGAGGACCATTTACTGTACGCCACCGGAGTGCCGAAGTTTGGTCGTTTCACAGAGAAGATTCAGACCCTGCGAGATATGCAGCGAGTGTTCCAGCAGCACACCGGGGTACGCGACTATTCCGCGGAGGACGGCATCAGCCCTGGCATCTGCCATCAAGTCGCCAGAGAGGAATTTATCGATGTTGGCGATTTCATTCAAGCAACCGATTCTCACACCTGCATGGGCGGTGCTACGAACGCACTAGCCTACGGTGTTGGCTCGACCGAGTACGCCAACCTCGTGCACAACCAATTCGCTTTTGTACAAGTCCCAGAGAGTATTCGCTTCGAACTGGTGGGTAACCTAGACCCCGGGTGCACAGCCAAGGATGTCATACTCCATATCCTCTGGAAGTATGCCGCTGAGTCCGAGACACTTGACCGTAGTATGGAGTTCGGTGGCTCCGGACTTGCCAGTTTATCGATGGATGAGAGGGCTACTCTGTGCAACATGGCCACTGAGTGTAGTGCTAAGACTGGGATATGCGAACCAGACAGTCTCACTGTAGATTGGTTGATGAACCGCAGATCTGGACTGAGTGAGGCAGAGGTACGCAGCGCCTTCGTGCTGCCGGACGATGGAGCGGAGTATCACGGCGGAGTGCACACCATCGACCTGGAACAGATCCGTCCGATGGTCGCACATCCCGGCAAGCCCGATGAGGGAATTCCCTCTGACCCGACAAATGGTGCTTACATAGACGAAATTGGCGAGGTCGGAATAGACATCGCCTACGCGGGTTCGTGTACTGCTGGTAAGGATGATGATTTCGCCTTCTACGCACAAGTCACCGAGGCGGCCCTCGAAGCAGGTCTGGTAATCCCCGAAGGTGTCGACTGCTACATCCAGTTCGGCTCAAAGACGGTGAAGAGTCTGTCCGAGAAGAACGGTTGGAGCGAGATGTTCGAGCGCGCTGGTGTCACGCTAATCGACCCCGGGTGCGGTGCCTGTATAGGAGCTGGGCCCGGAATTAGTGATGATGCGGAGCAGGTCACGATCTCAGCAATTAATCGCAATTACCAGGGTCGCTCTGGGCCGGGCAAGCTGTATCTGGCAAGCCCCCTGACTGTGATGGCCAGCGCCTTTGTCGGGAAGATTACGGCGTGGCATCCAGATATCTTTGCACAGGATTAAGAGTGATCCTCGGCCGGAGACTTCCATCCAAAAGAGGCCCCGTGCCATCCGGGTATCGGGAGGACCTGACGGAGGTTTGCGAATGAGCAATGAAAAACCACTAGCCGGGAAACAGAAGCAAATTGCGATAAGCGAATTCTTCGAAAAGAACAAGCATTTCCTAGGGTTCGACTCCCTACAGAGATCCATCATCACGGCTGTCAAGGAGGCCGTCGACAATTCTCTCGACGCCTGCGAGGAGGAACGGATACTCCCTGATATCAGAGTCGAAATCAACCGACTCAAGGATGGCCGAATAGAGTTGATATCCCAAGATAACGGGCCGGGCATACCAAGAGAAGCCATCGAGCACGTCTTCGGCAAGTTCCTGCTTGGATCGAGATTTCACGCAATCAGGCAGACTCGTGGTCAACAGGGAATTGGAATTACTGGAGTAGTGATGTACGGTCAACTCACCACAGGCTCGAAGACCACTGTTACTTCAAAGGTCGAAGACGAGTCTTCGGCGGTCCGGGTCGACCTCGGTATTGACACGAGGAAAAACAAAGCGATCAAGAGTGGAGAGAGTAGGGACGTCTGGGTCGACGAGGTCACGGGCGAGGAAATCAAACACGGCTTAAAGATACGGACCGAGATGAAGGCCAAGTATCAACGAGGCAGGCAGTCGGTCTACCAGTACCTCAGGATGACTTCGATTGTCAATCCACACGCCACCATCAGCCTGACCGTAAAGGACCGTGACGGGAGTGTAATTGAGGAAGGTCACTGGCCTCGCACCACCGACCGTCTCCCTAGGGTGGTGGCGGAGATTAAGCCCCATCCCCACGGCATCCACCTCGGTACATTGCAGAGGATGCTACGTGAAGCAGAGGAGAGGAAGATGACTTCATTCCTGAGGCACAACTTCTCCGGAGTCAGCATGAGGGCGGCCCGGGAGATCCTCAAGAAGGCAGGACTTGAGGAGAGCAGGCAACCCCGCAGAATCAAGGCCGAGGAGGCTCAGGCCGTGCTCGATTCATTCCAGAAGGTCAAACTCTTGAATCCGCCTACTGATTGTCTCTCTCCTATCGAGGACCTGCTAATCAAGAAGGGGCTATCGAAGGCGATTGATTCTCGCTTCGCCTCGACTGTTACCAGAGAAACACGGGTCACTCAGGGCAACCCCTTCCAAATCGAAGTCGGTTTGGTTTTCGGGGGGGACCTAGTCTCTGACAGCCCAATCGAGATCCTGCGATTCGCCAATCGGGTGCCCCTGATGTACCAGCAGGGCGGATGTCTGCTCACGAAGGCGGTGGAATCTGTCGACTGGAAGCGCTACGGCCTAGATCAGCCGGGTGGTAGGGGACTACCCAAGGGGCCAGCGGCCGTTCTCATTCACCTCGCCTCTACCAACGTCCAGTTCACCAGTGAGGCAAAGGAAGCCGTCGCTGTCAACGAGGAGGTACTAGGAGAAGTCAGGAGGGCCCTGATGGAAGTAGGCAAGGGCCTGAAGAACCACCTCAAGAAAAGTTCGCAGAGGAAGAAGGCTCAAGAGAAGTTTGAGTTGATAAACGTCATTCTCCCTGAGATATCACAGAAAACCTCGCAAATACTAGACCGGGATGAGCCTGATCTAGCGCCGATAATCACCCAGATTATGAATGCGGTTTTCTGCGAGGAAGATCTTGGGTGGGACACAACGAGGAAACTGGCGACCTGTGATATCACCGTGTTCAACTACACCGCTCGAGCACGGGCGTACACAATTTTGGCCAAATGGCCAGAAAGCGAAACTGCCGCCATGGTGGACAACCCTCTCGGAGGTCGTAAGGAGACTCATGGTCTGTGGGCTTGGCGATTGGACACGCTGGACCCTGGCTCCTCGGCGGTTATCTCGTTCACCGTCTCCGGCCTCAACAAGGGTGATTGGTCGGACATGGAGATATTTTTCAGAGGCAATGGCGACATCATCGGAGCCACCAAGATTGACGAGAATCTACTCGATGAGATGAGGAACAAGGAGGCTCTTGAAGCCGCAGTGGAAGAGGTACGCAGCACGGAAGATCCTGTGATT